>JAGWRL010000199.1 GCA_028876585.1 Pseudomonadota bacterium
CTCCTCCGAGAAGGGCGCGCCGAGCAGGCCAAGCTCGGCGTATTGGCGCCATAGCGCCTCGCTGAAGCCGAGCGCCCCGGCGCCATGCGCCTTGCGCGCCTCGAAGCCGTATTTGTCCTTCAGCAGCCGTGCGACATTGTCGGCCAGAAGCTGCTGCTCGTCGCTGAGATCAAAGTCCATCTGTCAGAGCCCCAGGATCGCCTTGGCGATGATATTGCGTTGGATTTCGTTGGAGCCGCCGTAGATCGAGACCTTGCGGGTGTTGAAATAGGTCGGCGCGATGGTGGAGGCCCAATCGGGGCCGACGCTCGGCTCGTTCCAGCGGTCGCCCTGCTCGGGCTGGTAGGGCAGGGCGTAGGGGCCGACGACGTCCATCAGCAATTCGGTCGTCGTCTGCTGCAATTCCGAGCCCTTGATCTTCAGCACCGACGACATCGGGTTCGGCTTGCCCTTCGGCGCGGTGCGGCCCGCGGCGATGACGCGCATCTGCGTCATCTCCAAGGCCTTGAGTTCGACCTCGGTGGCAGCCAGCTTCATGCGGAAGACGGGATCATCCATCTTCGGCTTGTCGCCATAGACGCCGAGCGAGGCGAGGCGGCGGATTTTCGCCAGCCGCGCCTTGGAGACGCCGACGCGGGCGATGCCGTTGCGCTCGTTGGAGAGCAGGAATTTCGCGTAATCCCAGCCCTTGTTGACCTCGCCGACGATGTTCTCGGCGGGGATGCGCACATTGTCGAAGAACACCTCGTTGACCTCGTGGCCGCCGTCGATGGTCTGGATCGGCCGCACGGTGACGCCCGGCGTCTTCATGTCGCACAGCAGGAACGAGATGCCTTCCTGCTTCTTCACGCTGGCGTCGGTGCGGGCGAGCACGAAAATCCAGTCGGCGTATTGCGCCAGCGTGGTCCAGGTCTTCTGCCCGTTGATGACCCAGGAATCGCCGTCGCGCTCGGCCTTGGTGCGCAGCCCCGCCAGATCGGAGCCGGCGCCGGGCTCGGAAAAGCCCTGACACCACCAATCGCTGAGATCGAGGATGCGCGGCAGGTAGCGCTCCTTCTGCGCCTGCGTGCCGAAAGTGTAGATCACCGGCCCGACCATGCTGGTGCCGAAGGCGAGCGATTCGGGCGCGTTGGCCCGCTGGATCTCGTCGGTGAAGATGGAGAGCTTGATCGCGTCCCAGCCCGTGCCGCCCCATTCGACCGGCCAATGCGGCGCGCCCCAGCCTTTTTTGGCGAGGATGCGGGTCCAGGCGACGATATCGTCCTTGGAGGTGTGATGGCCGCCGGCGAGTTTGTCGCGAATCGCCACAGGCAGGTTTTGGGCGACGAAATCCCGCACCTCCGCGCGGAACGCGATCTCCTCGGCGCTGAAGCCTAAGTCCATGTCGTCCTCCCGTAACGGCCGCGCTAATCGTTTAAGTATAAACCATGCCCGACGTCATGCAAGCCGGGGATAGCCCAATTCGGCCGCCTCGCGCTCGATGTCCTCGATGCGAGCATAGGCGGTTTCGGGCAGGAAGGCGACGCCGCAGAAGCCCAATTCCGGAAACGGCGGCAGCGCGCGCAGGGCCTGGCGCACAGCCGCGCGGGTCGCGGGCGGCAGCAGGCGGCTGGCGATGAACGGCAGGCCGGGGGATGAGGGCGTGCGCGCGATGATCTTCGTCGCTCCGATCCATTGCGCGGCGCCGTGCGTGAGCAGGGCGTAGCTCACGCAATCGATCGCCGCGAGCTCGGCGCGTCCCTCCGCGATCGCCGCGAGGCTCCAGACGTGCGCGCCGGTCTCGACGATATCGGCGAAGAACGGCTTGCCGCCGGCCAGCGGGGCGATGCTGGCGCGGAACAGGTTCATGCCGCTGTTGCTGGCGAAGCCGTTGACCGCCGCGCGGTCGCCGCGAAACTGCGCCAGTTCGGTGCGCGGATCGTCGCGATGGGCGAGGATGAAGCTGCAATGATTGGGCCCCTCGCAGCCGGAGAAGCCGTAGATCGGCGTCGCCAGGGCCTCGGTCTTGCGGCGCAGCGTCTTCCAGAAGGGATAGCCGCAGGTCTGGCTGAGCAGCAGGCCGGGGTCGCCCCAGATGTCGTCCTGGGCGCCGCTGCGGGTCAGCGATTCGGGCGCCTCTATGCCTTGCGCGCGCAGGCGGTCGCGGATCGTCGCCCATAGCCGGTCGGTGGCGGCGCGCAGCCAGTCGAAATCGTACATCTGCAAGGCGGCGATCATCGGTGGGCTCCCGGCGATTTCCTCCCACACAATAACCCGCTAGTCTTGGCGTCAATGGAGGACGCGATGAAACCCAACCCCCGCTCGACCCGCTGGTTCGACCCCGATGACTTCCGCTCGTTCGGCCAGCGCTCGCGCATGGCGCAGATGGGTTACGCGCGGGAAGAGTATCAGGGTCGGCCGGTGATCGGCATTCTCAACACCTGGTCCGACATCAACCAGTGTCACGCCCATTTCAAGACCCGGGTCGAGGACGTCAAGCGCGGGGTGTTGCAGGCGGGCGGCTTCCCGGTGGAATTGCCGGCGATTTCGCTGTCCGAGGTCGAGGTCAAGCCGACCACCATGCTGTATCGCAACTTCCTGGCGATGGAGGCGGAGGAGCTGATCCGCTCGCACCCCGTCGACGGCGCGGTGCTGATGGGCGGCTGCGACAAGACCACGCCGGGCCTGTTGATGGGCGCCACCAGCGCCGGCGTGCCGGCGATCTACGTGCCCGCCGGCCCGATGCTGCGCGGCAACTGGAAGGGGCGGGTGCTCGGCTCCGGCTCCGACACGATCCGCTATTGGGAGGAGCGGCGCGCCGGCACGGTCTCCGAGGAGGACATTCGCGAGGTGGAGGACGGGATCGCGCGCTCCTATGGCGTGTGCATGACGATGGGCACCGCCTCGACCATGACCGCGCTCGCCGACGTGATCGGCATGACGCTGCCGGGCGCGTCCTCGATTCTGGCCGCCGATTCCAACCATATCCGCATGTGCTCGGCGGCGGGCCGGCGCATCGTCGAGATGGTGCGCGAGGGCCTGACGCCGGACAAGATCCAGACCGAGCGCGCCTATCACAACGCGATCACGGTGGCGATGGCGATGGGCTGCTCGACCAACGCCGTGATCCATATCGTCGCGATGGCGCGGCGCGCGGGCTTTCCCATCGGCCTCGATCATTTCGACGCGGCGAGCCGCAAGATTCCGGTGATCGCCAACATCCGCCCGAGCGGCGACAAATATCTGATGGAGGATTTCTACTACGCCGGCGGCCTGCTCGGCCTGATGTCGCGGCTGAGGGATCATCTGCACCTGAGCGTGATCAACGCCTCCGGCCGCACCTGGGCGGATACGCTGGAGGGCGCGCAGGTCTATAACGACGACGTGATCCGCCCGCTCGACCGGCCGATCTACGCCGAAGGGGCGCTGGCGGTGCTGCGCGGCAATCTGGCCCCCAACGGCTGCGTGATCAAACCTTCCGCCGCCGCGCCGCATCTGCTGCGCCACAGCGGCCCGGCACTGGTGTTCGATAACTATCCCGCCCTCAAAGCCAACATCGACCGCGACGATCTCGACGTGACGCCAGATCATGTGCTGGTGCTGCGCGAAGCCGGCCCGCTCGGCGGCCCCGGCATGCCGGAATGGGGCGCGCTGCCGATCCCCAAAAAGCTGGTCCGGCAGGGCGTGCGCGACATGCTGCGCATTTCCGACGCGCGCATGAGCGGCACCGCCTACGGCGCCTGCGTGCTGCATGTGTCGCCGGAGAGCCACATCGGCGGCCCGCTGGCGCTGGTTAAAAACGGCGACATCATCACGCTCGACGTGCCGGCGCGCACGCTGACCCTCGACGTCAGCGACGAGGAACTGGCCCGCCGCCGCGCGCTGTGGACGCCGCCGAAGCCGCGCTACGAACGCGGCTATGGCTGGTTGTTCTCGCGCCATATCGAGCAGGCCGAGAGCGGCTGCGATTTCGATTTCCTGCGCACGGACTTCGGCGCGCCGGTGCCGGAGCCGGAGATTTATTGAGCGCTGCGCCGCGCAACGCCCTATGCGGCGTTGCGCGCGTGGATCAGCGCCATGATGCCCTCGCCCATGCTGGCGTAATCGCGCGTGTTGGTCAGCTCGCCCTTGATGCGGTAGCCGTCCATCACGACGATGCGGTCGGCCAAAGTGATCATCTCGGGCATGTCGCTGGTGATCAGCAGGATGGCGGTTCCCTCGTCGGCGAGGCGGCGCAGCAGTTCGTGGATATAGGCCTTGGTCTTGATGTCGATGCCGACCGAGGGTTCGTCGACGATGAGAATCCGCACCCCGGCCGCGAGCCATTTGGCGACGCTGATCTTCTGCTGGTTGCCGCCTGACAGGTTGCCGACCGTCTGCGCCAGCGAGGTGGCGCGCACTTCGAGTTCGGCGATGACGGGGGCGACGCGCGCGCGCACCGTCTCGTCGCGGAGCCACCCCAGGCGGCTCGCGAGCTTGCGCCAGACGGCGATGCCGGCGTTCTCCAGCACGCTGTGCGTCAGGATCAGGCCCTCCTGCTTGCGGTCCTCGCTGATATAGCCGAGGCCGTGCTGGTGGATCGCCTCGGCGACGCTGCCGATCCGGCGCGGCCGGCCTTCGAGGCGCAACTCGCCGCCGGTGATGGGATGCAGCCCGAGAATGCATTTGGCCAGTTCCGTGCGCCCGGCGCCGACCAGCCCGTAGAGGCCGACGATCTCGCCCCGGCGCAGCTTCAGGTCGACGCCGGAATGGCCGAGCGCGGTCGAGACGTCCTTCAATTCGAGCATCATCGGCGCGCCCTCGGCCGACCGCTGCGGCCAGTCAGGAATCTGCTCGTTGCGCCCGATCATCAGGCGCACGAGGTCCTGCCGCGCCAGCCCCGCCATCGGCCGGCTCGGGCAGGCGTTGCGGCCGTCGCGCAGCACCGTCACCGCGTCGCAAATCTCCTGCACCTCCTCCAGCTTGTGGCTGACGAACAGAAGGCTCGCGCCCTCGTCGCGCAGTTTGCGCAACAGGCGGAACAGCACCTGCGTCTCCTGCGGCGTCAACGAAGCGGTCGGCTCGTCGAGCAGCAGCACGCGCGAGCGCAACGACAGCGCCTTGGCGATCTCGACCAGTTGCACCTTGGCGACGTTCAACTGCGAGACGGGCGTGCGCGGATCGAGGTCGAGTTCGAGCACGTCGAGCCATTTGCGCGCCTCCGCGTGCAGCCTGGCGTAGTCGATCGCGCGGAGATAACCGCCGCCGAGATGTTCGAGGCCGATGTTCTCGCCGACCGAGAAGCGCGGGATGAGGTTGCGCTCCTGATGCACGACGCCGATGCCGGCGGCGATCGCCGCGCGCGGGCCGGCGAAGCGCGCCGGCGCGCCGTTCAACAGCAATTCGCCGGCGTCGGGGCGATGGACGCCGGTGATGATCTTGATCAGCGTCGATTTGCCGGCGCCGTTCTCGCCGAGCAGCGCATGGATGGCGCCGCCGCGCAGCGAAATCGCCACGTCCTGCAACGCCTGCACGCCGGGGAAGCTTTTGGCTATGCCGCGCGCTTCGAGCGAAACCTCCGCCATGCTCAGGTCCTCGCGAAACGGACTTCGCGCAGCCGGTTGAGCCCGACCGCCCACAGGATCAACAGGCCGAGCACGACCTGCACGAAGAACGGATCGATGCGAAAGATCACCAGCGCCTGCGTGATGATGGCGACGATGACGACGCCGAAGAAAGTCCCGAACACGCTGACATAGCCGCCCGCCAGCGCCGCGCCGCCGATGACGGGGGCGGCGAACGACAGGATCAACCAATCGTCGCCGATCGAGGGCTGGCCGATCTGCAGCCGCGCCACCAGCATCACCCCGGCGAGCGCGGCCAGGAAGCCGGATATGGCGTGCGCCCACAGGATCGTGCGCGCGATCGAAACGCCCGACAATTCCGCCGCGCTGGCGTTGCCGCCGACGGCGAGGATATAGCGCCCGACCTTCTGCCGGTTGAGCAATCGCCACATGCCGAGGACGACCAGTGCGGCCGGCAGCGCCAGCCAGGGGATCGGCCCCAGCATCGTCGCATTGCCGAACGCCTTCACCGTCGCGGGGATGTTGTAGAACGGCTGCGCGCGAGTGACGCCGAGATCGGCGCCCTTGAAGATCGACAGGCTCGCCAGCGTGATGATGAAGGCGGAAATCCCCGTGCCGGCGATCAGCGCGCCGTTGATCAGGCCCGCCGTCACGCCGAGGCCGAGCGCGGCGGCGGCGGCCAGCAACGGGGGAACCGACCACACCTGCATCAGCCCGGCGAAGGAGATCGCCGCCAGCCCGCCGATCGCGCCGATCGCCAGGTTCATCTGGCCGATCGCGATGATGACCATCTGCGACATCGCGATCACCACATTGACCGAGGTCGCCAGCAACAGCACCTGGATGTTGAACGGCGACAGGAACGACGGGTTGAACAAAGTGATGCCGGCCGAGGCCGCCACGACAAGCGCCAGCGGGCCGAACCAGTCGGCGCCGAGCGCCTGCGCAAGACGGCCCTTCATCGCGACGGCCTCCCGATCCGGGCGAGGAACGTGCGGCGGGCGAGATCGAGCAACACCGCGATCAGCAGCAGCAGGCCGAGATAGGTCTGCACCCAGAACTCGCCGACGCGGAACTGCAACAGGCCGTTGGAGAGTTCGCTGACCAGCGCCGCGCCGAGGAAGGCGCCGAGCACCGACACGCGCCCGCCCGCCAGCGCCGCGCCGCCGAGCACGGGGCCGAGAAAGGCGGGCAGCAACCAATCCTGCCCGAGATCGCCCGCCATCGACGGCAGCGCCGCGCCGGTGCGCGCGACCACCATCAGCGCGGCGACGCCCGCCAGCACGCCCGACAGCATGTGGCACAGCACGAAGGTGCGCCCGACCCGCACGCCCGAAAGCTCCGCCGCCGGCGCGCGCGCCCCGGCGGCGAGCATTTCGCGCCCCAGCGGCGTCAGCCGGTAGAGCGCCGCGAGCGCCAGCCCGACCGCCGCGCTGACCAGCAGCAGCGGCGAGAGATAGCCGAGATAGCGCGTCTTGCCGAACGCAGAGATCGCGGCGGGCAGGGCGCGGAAAGCCTCGGCGCGGGTGGCGAACACCATCACGCCGAAAAACACGCTCATCGTCGCCAATGTGATGATGAAACTATGCAGGCCGGAGCGCACGATCAACTGACCGTTGATCGCGCCCAGCAATCCGCCGACCGCCAGCGCGCCGGGAATGGCGAGCGCGAGCGGCAGGCCGGCGCGCTCGGCCAGCCAGCCAAACGCCATGGCGGAGCAGACGCCGATGGCGCCGACCGAGAGGTTGAGGCCGCCGGTGACGATCACCACCATCATCGAGAAGCCGATCATGATGTCGATCGCCATGACGCGGCCGAGCGTGAACAGGTTGAACGCGGAGCCGAAGCCGGGCGTGCCGAGCGCGAAGGCCGCGCCGAAGGCGAGGATCAGCGTAAACAGCCCGAACTCGTTGGTGAGCAACCAGGCGGCGAGCGGCCGCTCGGCCCGGCTCGCCCGCGCGGCGCTTTCGTTCAGACGCGGAAGGCCTGCGGGAGAATTCATGGCGGCGCGGCTTTGCCCGCGCCCGGGCGGGCGGGCGCGGCTTCGTTTGTGAGATGGCGCGCGCCGGCCATGGCGCGCGGCGAGCCGATCACGAGCAGGTCAGATAGGTCTTCTCGAAGTCGGCGAAAATCTGTTTGGTGATCGACTGCATCGAGCCGACATAATTGTCGACCGCGTCCTTGTCGGCGTAAACGGTGCCGGAATCGATGAAGCGGTTGGTCAGCGCGATCGTCTTGAACGGCGCGTCCTTCTTCACCTTGCAACCGTGGCGGATGCGGTCGAGCGCGTAAGAACCGATGTAGCCCTGGCCATAGGGGTTTTGCAGCATCGTGCCGTTGACGAAGCCGTCCTTGATCGCCTTCAGCACCACCTCGTCGTGATCGATGCCGACCATCTTGATGCGCTTGTCGCCGATCTTGCGCAAAGCGTTGGCGGCGACCACGGCGGGCACCCAGGCGGTGGTGACGACGCCGTCGACGTCGCCGGCATGGGCGGCGAGATAGGCGTTGATCTTCTCCTCCGCCGGCCCCGGCGCGTCGATGTCGGCGATCACCTGCACCACCGAGACCGCGCCGTTGCTCTCCTTGGCCGCCTTCGCCACCGCGTCGATGCGCAACTGCGTGTTGGGATCAACCAGGAAACCGGTGAAATGCGCGATGCGGCCCTTGCCGCCCATCGCCTTGATGAGCTCCTTCGTGCCGAGATAGGCGGAATTGCCGGTGTCGGTGCCGAAGCAGAACAGCGCGGTGGTCGGCTCCTTCAGGCAACCGGCGGTGGCGATCACCGGCGCGCCGTTCTCGGTCAATTCCTGCACGGTGCTGTTGGAGCCGACGGGGTCGCCGGGAAACACCAGGAACGCGTTGTA
>JAGWRL010000200.1 GCA_028876585.1 Pseudomonadota bacterium
GTCACCGGCATTCTCGTCGACGACGCGATCGTCGAGGTGGAAAACATCGTGCGCCACATGCGGATGGGCAAATCCGCGTGGCGCGCCTCGCTTGAAGCAGCCGACGAGATCGGCCTCGCCGTCATCGCCATCTCGATGACGATCGTCGCCGTGTTCTCGCCGGTCAGCTTCATGGGCGGCATCGCCGGACAATATTTCCGCCAGTTCGGGCTCACCGTCGCGGTCTCGGTGTTGTTCTCGCTGTTGGTGGCGCGCTTCATCACCCCGGTGGTGGCCGCTTATTTCATGCGCGCGCCGCGCCATGAGGAGCATCGCGACGGCGCGGTGATGCGCTTCTACACGCGGCTGGTGCGCAGTTCAGTGCGCTGGCGCTGGCTCACGCTGCTCGCCGGCGCGCTGATCTTCGCCGCCTCGCTGTGGTCGACGCGGCTGCTGCCGTCGGGCTTCATCCCCGCCGACGATCTGGCGCGCTCGCTGCTGGCGGTCGAGTTGCCGCCCGGCTCGCGGCTGGAGGACACCGACCGCGTCACGCGCGATATTTCGGACAAGCTGAAGGCGATGCCGGAGGTGCGCTCGGTGATGGTGTTCGGCGGCCAGATTCTCGGCGGCGCCTCGGAGCCGCGCAAGGCCAGCTTCGTCATCAACTTCGTGCACAAGTCCAAACGCCAGATCTCGCAGAAGGACTTGCAAACCCGCATCTCCGCCTTCATGGCCGACGAACCCGACGTGCGCTTCTGGTTCATGAAGGACAATGGCCAGCGCGATCTGCAATTGATCGTCGCCGGCCGCGACATCGACCAGATCAACGACACCGCCAACCAGATCGCCAGCGAGATGCGGACGCTGCCGATGCTGGAGAACCCGATCTCGACCGCCGAACTCGACCGGCCGGAATTGCAGATCGCGCCGCGCCGGCAGGTGGCGGCCGATCTCGGCGTCTCCACCGAGGCGCTGTCGACGACGATCCGCGTGGCGACGCTCGGCGACGTCGACGCCAATCTGGCGAAATTCAAGGTCGACGGCCGGTTGATCCCGATCCGGGTCGAACTCGACGAATCCGCGCGCGGCCGCATCGGCGTGTTGCAGAACCTGCGCGTGCCGACGGGCGGCGGCGGCGCGACGCCGCTCGCCGCTGTGGCGGATTTCGAGGTCGGCCACGGCCCGACCGCGATCAACCGCTTCGACCGCTCGCGCCGCGTCACCATCGAGGCGGACCTGCGCGGCGACGCGCCGCTCGGCTCGGCGGTGGCGGCGATCAAGGCGCTGCCGACGGCGAAAAACCTGCCCAAGGGCGTCGAGATTCGCGAGACCGGCGACGTCGAGATCATGAGCGAAGTGTTCGCCTCGTTCGCCGCCGCGATGGGCGCGGGCCTGATGATGGTCTATGGCCTGCTGGTGCTGCTGTTCGGCAGCTTCCTGCAACCGATCACCATCCTGATCTCGCTGCCGCTGTCGATCGGCGGCTCGATCCTGGCGCTGCTGATCACCCATAAATCGATGTCGATGCCGGTGGTGATCGGCATTCTGATGCTGATGGGCATCGTCACCAAGAACGCGATCATGCTGGTCGATTTCGCGGTCGAGGCGATCGCCAACGGCATGCCGCGCACGCAGGCGCTGGTGGAGGCCGGCCGCAAGCGCGCGCGCCCGATCGTGATGACGACGATCGCGATGGCGGCGGGCATGCTGCCCTCGGCGGCGGGCATGGGCGACGGCGGCGGCTTCCGCTCGCCAATGGCGATCGCGGTGATCGGCGGCCTGATCGTCTCGACCGTGCTGAGCCTGGTGTTCGTGCCGGCGGTGTTCACCGTGCTCGACGATCTCGGCCGCGTGACGTGGCGCCTGTTCAAATGGCTGCTGACGCCGCGCGAGGCGCGCAAGTCGAAACATGAACCGGGCGGGTTGCCTGCGGCGGCGGAGTAATTATAAGCATCCGCGGCAGACTTCCTTTACCGGCGAGACTTACGTTGCGACAGGTCACCCCTGCGCCCCGGAGGTCTGCTTGTGGACATTCGCTTTCGACGCCCCCGCGCTCTACCATTCGGCCGCGACGCGGTTCGCCGGCCAGCGGCGTTTCGCCATCTGGCTGCGCGACCAGCTGATGGCGCATGACGTGCCCGCGCTCGGGCCGCAGGCGGGCAAGGAGGGTTGGGCGTTGTCGATCCACGCCGACGACGGCTTCGTGTTCGTGCTGCTCGATTTCGGCGGCGGCGGCGCGCGGCCGTTCGAGGCGCGCGTCGATTACGCCGGCGCCGCCGAGGTCGAAGCCGAGGACATCGCGCAGGCGGTCGAGGCGATCCTCAACGCCAGCCCCGCCGTCCGCATCGTGGAGGCGGCTTGACGGCTTCGCCGTTCGGGTTGACGACGACGGCGGATTGCGCGACCTAACCCGTGATGACCGCGATCTTCGAGGACCATGCCCGCCTGGCCGCTTTATGCGCGAGATGGCGGGTGACGAAGCTCAGCCTGTTCGGCTCCCGGCTGAAGGGACTGGCGCGCCCCGATAGCGATATCGATTTGCTGGTCGAGTTTGAGCCGGGCGGCGAGCCGGGACTGATGGCGCTCGCTCAGCTCGAAATCGAACTGTCGGAGCTGGCGGGCGGCGGCAAGGTGGATTTGCGGACGGCGCAGGATTTGAGTCGTTATTTCCGCGACGAGGTCGTCTCCACCGCCGAGCCGCAATATGCGGCGTGACGACGCGATCCGCATCCAGCACATGATCGAAGCGGTCGAGAACGCCGTATCCTTTACGAACGGCCGGTCCCGCGAGGACCTGGACGACGACAAGCAATTCGCCTTAGAGCGATTTCCGTTCGAATGGGATCGGCCGAAGTCATTCCCGCGAAAGCGGGAATCCAGAGGGACACGACGCGCCCCGGCCCCTGGATCCCCGCTTTCGCGGGGATGACAAGGAGGCGGCGCTTCAACTTGATAGGAAGGCGCTCTAGCGCTGGCCCGCGCCCTCGAAATCTTCGGCGAGGCGGCCGCCAAAATTTCAGTGGAAACGCGCCAAGCCCTCCCGGACATTCCGTGGCGGCTGGCGGTCGGAATGCGGAACCGGCTCGCTCACGCCTATTTCGACATCAATTTCAATGTCGTCTGGCGAACGGCGACCGAAGAGCTTCCCGCTCTCCTGCCCCATCTGCGCGCCGCACTCCTACCGCGCTGACAAGCCGCCCCGGCCGCTCTATATGGCGACGAAACTTCCCGCGAGGATTTCCATGTCGCTCTCCAGCGCCGGACTCGATGAGAGACGGCGACGCATTCTGTTTCGCTCGCGCCGCCGCGGCCTGCGCGAGATGGACCTCGCGCTCGGCGGCTTCGCCGACGCGCATCTGGCCGGCCTGAGCGAGGCCGAACTCGACGAGGTCGAGCTGTGGCTCGACCTGCCCGATCCCGACATTCTCGCCTGGCTCACCGGCGAGGCGGCGCTGCCGGCGCGCTTCGACACGCCGCTGTTCGCCAGGCTCATCGCCGCGCCGCGCGAGGCGCAGGCGTCGCAAGAGCCGACGCCGTGAACGCCCCCGTCGCCGCCGCGACCCGGCTGCGCCAGCCCACCAGCATCACGCTCGCCCGCGCGCCGGAAGGGTTTGACGCCTTCGTCGTCGCCGACCTCGTGCGCGCTCTGGCGGGCGACGCGGAAAACCGCGCCGTCGCGCTGACCTTCGTCGCCCGCGATTCGATCCGGGCGCAGAATTTCGTCGACGCGCTCGCCTTCGCCGCGCCCGAGATCGAGGCGCTGTCGCTGCCGGCCTGGGATTGCCAGCCCTACGACCGCGTCTCGCCCAACGCCGCCATCGCCTCGGCGCGCATGACCGCGCTGGCGCGGCTCGCGCTGACGCGCGGCGCGCGCGAGCGGCCGCGCATCCTGGTGACGACGGCGAACGCGCTGAGCCAGCGCGTGCCGCCGCGCGCCTATCTCGCCAGGGCCGCGCTCTCCGTCGCCCCCGGCAATGTGCTCAACATGGAGACGCTCGCGGCGTGGCTGGAAGCCAACGGCTTCACCCGCGCGAGCCTCGTTCGCGACGTCGGCGATTACGCGCAGCGCGGCGGCATCCTCGACCTCTACGCCCCCGCCCTGCCCACGCCGATCCGCCTCGATTTCTTCGGCGACACGCTGGAATCGATCCGCGCCTTCGATCCCGAAACGCAGCGCTCGACCGGGCAATTGCGCTCGCTCGACCTGACGCCGATGAGCGAGGCGCAGCTCACGTCGGATACGATCCGCCGCTTCCGTCAGGGCTATGTCGCAGAGTTCGGCGCGCCCCGGCGCGGCGATTCCATTTACGAGGCGATCAGCGAGGGCCGCCGCGCCATCGGCCTCGAACATTGGCTGCCGCTGTTCTACGACAAGCTCGACTCGCTGTTCGATTACATCGGCGCCGCGCCCGTCGTTCTGGACGCCCGCGCCGAGGAAGTCGCGAAAAACCGCTTCGCGCAGATCGAGGATTATTACGGCGCGCGCAAATTCGCGCGCGATCAGGACCCCGCCGCCAACGATTACCAGCCGCTGAAGCCGGACCGGCTCTATCTCAGCCCCGCCGAGTTCACGGACGCGCTCGCCGCCCGCCCGCTGGCGCGGCTCCAGCCGTTCGAGGCCGCGCCCGACGCGCTCGACGTCATCGACTGCGGCGGGAGGGTCGGTCGCGATTTCGCGCCCGAGCGGCAGGCCGACGGCGCCAACGTGTTCGAGGCGGCGGCCGCGCATGTGCGCGACTTGCGCGCGGCCGGAAAGACGGTCGTCGTCGCCGGCTGGTCGGACGGCTCGCGCGAGCGGTTGAGCCATGTGTTCGCCGAGCATGGCCTGAAGGCGATCGAACTGGTGTCCTCGCTCGCGCAGGTGCGGACGGCGCGGGCCGGCGCGTTGCCGCTCGCCGTCGTCGCGCTGGAGCATGGGTTCGAATCCGCCGATCTCGCCGTCATCGGCGAGCAGGACATTCTCGGCGACCGGCTGGTGCGGCAGGCGCGGCGCAAGCGGCGGGCCGAGAACGTGCTCGCCGAGGCCGCCGCGCTGACGGCGGGCGATCTCGTCGTGCATATCGACCACGGCGTCGGCCGCTTCGTCGGCCTCAAGACCATCGAGGCGGCGGGCGCGCCGCACGATTGTCTGGAGATCCATTACGCGGGCGGCGACCGGCTGTTCCTGCCGGTGGAAAATCTGGAGCTTCTGTCGCGCTACGGCTCGGAGACGGGCGAACTCGACCGACTCGGCGCGACGGGCTGGCAGACGCGCAAGGCGCGGCTGAAGAAGCGCGTGCGCGAGATGGCGGGCGAACTCGTGCGCGTGGCCGCCGAGCGCCTCACCCGCCCCGCCGCGCGGCTCGTGCCGGCCGAGGGGCTCTACGACGAGTTCTGCGCCAAGTTCCCCTACGACGAGACCGAGGACCAGACGCGCGCCATCGAAGCGACGCTCGACGATCTCGCGGCGGGACGGCCGATGGACCGGCTGGTGTGCGGCGACGTCGGCTTCGGTAAGACGGAAGTGGCGCTACGCGCCGCCTTCGCGGCTGCCATCGGCGGCAAGCAGACGGCGGTGGTCGTGCCGACCACCCTGCTCGCGCGCCAGCACTTCAGGAACTTCACCCACCGTTTCGCCGGCCTGCCGGTGCGGATCGGCCAGCTTTCGCGCATGGTCGGCGCGGCGGAGCAGCGCGAGGTCAAGAAGGGGCTCGCCGAGGGCGCCATCGACATCGTCATCGGCACCCATGCGCTGCTCGGCAAGACCGTGAGCTTCAAGGACCTCGGCCTCGTCATCATCGACGAGGAGCAGCATTTCGGCGTCGCCCACAAGGAGCGGCTGAAGGAGCTGCGCGCGGAAGTGCATGTGCTGACGCTTTCCGCGACGCCGATTCCGCGCACCCTGCAACTCGCCATGACGGGCGTTCGCGATCTCTCCATCATCGCGACGCCCCCGGTGGACCGGCTCGCGGTGCGCTCGTTCGTCTCGCCGTTCGATACGCTGATCGTGCGCGAGGCGCTGCTGCGCGAGCGCTATCGCGGCGGGCAATCCTTCTATGTCTGCCCGCGCATCGAGGATCTCGACGAATGCGCCGCGTTCCTCCGGCAGAACGTGCCGGAGTGCAAGTTCGTCGTCGCGCATGGGCAATTGCCGATGGGCGAATTGGAGGACAAGATCGGCGCCTTCTACGACGGCAAATACGACATCCTGCTCTCGACCTCGATCGTCGAATCCGGCCTCGACATTCCGCGCGCCAACACGCTGATCGTTCACCGCGCCGATATGTTCGGTCTGGGCCA
>JAGWRL010000201.1 GCA_028876585.1 Pseudomonadota bacterium
TCACGACGCTGATCCAAAGCAGACACCTCGCGCCAGGGCATGGACCGTCTCCCAAAAGAGCCAAGTCCACCCATAATGACGTGTCAGCTATGTCCCCGAACACCCGTCAGTCATCTGTCCGGGCTGAACACTTCGCTCGCAATGACCGCCAGGGCGTGGCTTCTCGACCCGTGAGCGCCTAGCCCCGTGCTGTTCTGGCAAATCCTCATCGACGGCTTCGCGATCTCCTCGCTCTACGCCCTGGGCGCGATCGGCTTCACGCTGATCTTCGGCGTCACCGGCGTGCTCAACTTGTCGCATGGAAGCCTGATGGTCGCCGCCGCCGTCGCCGCCTGGGCGGCGGGCAGCTACTGGGGTTTTGGCGCGCTGCCGAGCGCGGCGGTCGGCATCGCCACCTGCCTCATCCTGGCGCTGGCGACCTACGCGCTGATCGTGCGGCGGATGCAGCTTTCCACCAAAATCCGCGAGGAGGAGAAGGAAATCTTCATCCTCACCGCGACGCTGCTGTGGGGCATCATGATCCAGGAGGCGATCGCCTATCTCTTCACCAACAACGCCAAGACGGTGCTGCCGATCGTCGAGGGTGTGATCAACCTCGCCGGCGTCAGGACGCCGAAGAACGAATTGTTCACCGCGCTGGTGTGCTGGCTCGCCATCGCCGCGCTGTGGCTGGCGGTCAACCGTTCGCGGGCGGGGAAGATCCTGCTGGCGGCGTCGATGAATCCGCGCGGCGTGACGGGGCTCGGCGTCGAACTGTCGCGCGTCTACCTCAGCGTGTGGGCGATCTACGGCGCGCTCGCCGGCGTCGCCGGCGTGCTGCTCGGCATGTTTCTCGGCGTCTCCTCCTACAGCGCCGGGCCGCTGACCGCGAGCGCCTTCTCCATCGTCGTGCTCGGCGGCTTGGGCAGCGTCTCCGGCTCGCTGATCGCGGCCTATGTCGTGGGCTATCTCGAAACCGTCACCGCTTATCTGATCTCGCCCGCCTATCGCGTGATCCCGGCGCTGCTGCTGCTGGTGATCGTGATGTATGTGCGGCCGCGCGGCCTGCTGGGGCGGCGCTGATGCGGGCGCCCCCCTCCCTATCCCTCCCCCACAAGGGGGGAGGGGACGGCCGGCGGCGCCGCTTTTCCGGAGGGCGCTGACATGCCGCGCGCGCTGCCGCCGCTGCTGATCGCGCTCGCCGTCTGCTTCAGTCTGGCGTTCCTGCCGCTGTGGGCGTCGGGCTATGTGCTGGGCCTGCTGACGACCGCCTATTATTTCGGCGTGTTCTCGATGGCCTGGGACCTGCTGTTCGGCTTCGCCAACGAGGTCAATTTCGGGCCGACGTTCCTGATCGGCCTGGGCGCCTACACCGCCGGGATTCTCGACAATCTCTACCAACCCGGCATCGCGCTCTGCGTCGCCGCCGGCGCGCTCGCCGCCGTGCTTGGCGGCGTCGTGCTGGCGCTGCCGGCGCTGCGCTTGCGCGGCCCCTATTTCGGCCTGACGACGCTGGTCGCGGTGCTGCTGTTGCAGAATTTCGTCGTCGTGTTCTCCGATCTCACTGGCGGCGAGATCGGCCTCGCCGTGCCCGACGTCATCAGCGCCAGCGACAAGATCAACTACTGGATCGCGCTCGGCTTCATGACCTTCAGCGGCCTGGTGCTCTACGGCCTGTCGCGCTCGCCGGTCGGGCTCATCCTGCAGGCGTCCGGGCAGGACCCGGTGCAGGCGGGGGCGCTCGGCTTCAACGTGGTCAAGCACAAGCTGGCGAGCTTCATCGTCTCGGCTTTGTTCTCCGGGCTCGCCGGCGCGCTGATGGTGTTCTACCTCGGCGCGGCCTCGGTCGGCACCTTCATCGACGTGACGGTCGGCGTGCAGGTGATCGTTGGCGCGGTGCTGGGCGGGCGGCGCACGATTCTCGGCGGCGCGCTCGGCGCGATCTTCCTCATCAGCGCCGGCGAACTGCTGCGCCCGTTGGGCGATCTGGCGACCTTCATCGTCTCGGCGGTCGCGCTGGTGGTCGTGCTGGCGTTCCCCGGCGGGCTGATCGGCATGGTCAGCGGCTCCAGGGAGGCGACATGACGGCGCTGGTGGTGGAGAAGCTGACCAAGCGCTTCGGCGGCCTCACCGCCGCGCGCGACATCAGCTTTTCCGTGGCTCCGGGGGAGATTCTGGGCCTGATCGGCCCCAACGGCTCGGGCAAATCGACGGTGATGAAGTCGATCCTCGGCGTCGAGCGGCCCAACAGCGGCTCGGTCAAGATCAACGGCGTCGAGGTGGCGGGCTGGCCGCCGCATAAAATCGCCCGGCTCGGCGTCGGCATGGTGTTTCAGCATTCGCGCCCGCTGCATCGCCAGACGGTGCTGGAGAACATCGCGCTGGCGCTGACGCCGGATTCGCTGCTGCGGCTGTGGCCGGACCCGGCGACGATCGCGCGGGCGAGGGCGCTCGCCCGCAAGGTCGGATTGGGCGATGTGCTCGACGCCAAGCCGGCGACGCTGCCGTTCGCCGATCTGCGCCGGATCGAGCTCGCCAAGGCGATCGCGCGCGATCCCGCCGTGGTGCTGGTGGACGAGCCGTTCGCCGGACTGACCGCGCGCGAGACCGGCGCCTTCGCCGAGCTGATCGCCGAGATGCGGCGCGACGGCCACGCGGTGCTGATCGTCGATCACAACGTCAAGAGCGTCGCCTCGCTCGCCGACCGGGTATTCGCCATGTATGTCGGCGAGCGCATCGCCGAGGGGCCGCCGCAGGAGGTGATGAACGACGAGACGGTGCGCCGCGTCTATCTCGGCGGCGAACTCAAGACCGCCGCGCGGCCGGAGAGCGCGTTCGCGGACACGGCGACGCCGTTCCTGTCGGTCGAGGGCGTCGATGTATTCTACGAGCGGGCGCAGGCCTTGGAGAAAGTGTCGCTGCACGTGCATCGCGGCGAGTTCGTCGCCGTGGTCGGGCTCAACGGCGCGGGCAAGACCACGCTGTTCAACGCCGTCTCCGGGCTGGTCCCGTTCAAGGGCGAGATCAGGCGCGAGGGCCGGTCGCTGCGCGGCGCTTCGCCCGCTGCGATCGCGCGCGGCGGAATCGTGCAGGCGCCGGAGGGGCGCGACCTGTTCACCGACATGAGCGTGCAGGAAAACCTCGACATGGGCGGCTTGCGGCTCGACGCCGGCGACCGGCGCGAACGGCTCGACTGGCTGTTCGAGCTGTTTCCCCGCCTGAAGGAGCGGGTCAACCAGAGCGCCGGCACCATGTCCGGCGGCGAACAGCAGATGCTGACGATCGCGCGCGCGCTGATGACCAAGCCGGACCTGCTGATCCTCGACGAGCCGACGCTCGGCCTCGCCCCGATCGTGCTGGAGCAGATTTCACGCGCGCTCGAACGGCTGCGCCAGACCACCGACATCACCGTGCTGCTCGGCGAGCAGAACGTCACCTTCGCCTTGCCGCATGCGGATCGGGTCTACGTGCTGGAGCACGCGCGCTTCGTCTGGGAGGGGCCGCCCGAGCGATTTGCGGCGGAGGCGAGCGGGCGGTATATCTGAGCGATCGCCGGATTTCTTGAACCCGGCCGCATTTTCGCCTTGACCGCGACAAGTCGGATTTCCATCGAGCGGATATGGACAGCCTCGACAGTTCCCGCGCCCGCATCGCGCCCGCCGACGATGCGGCGATCGCGCAAGCCGCGGCGATTTTGCGCGCCGGCGGCCTGGTCGGCATGCCGACCGAGACCGTCTACGGCCTGGCGGGACTGGCGACCTCGGACGCGGCGGTGGCGCGGATTTACGCCGTCAAGGGCCGGCCGACCTTCAACCCGCTGATCGCCCATTTCGACGGCCTCGCCGCGGCCGCGCGCGAGGCCCGGCTCGACGCGACCGCCGAGCGGCTCGCGCTAGCCTTCTGGCCGGGGCCGCTGACGCTGGTCGCCCCCGTGGCCGGGGATTGCCGCATCAGCCTGCTGGCGCGCGCCGGTCTCGACACGCTGGCGCTGCGCGTGCCGGGCTCGGCGACCGCGCGGGCGCTGATCGCCGCGACGGGCGCGCCGCTCGCCGCGCCGTCGGCCAATCGCTCCGGCGCCGTCAGCCCGACGCGGGCCGAGCATGTCGCGGCCGATCTCGGCGACCGCATCGCGCTGATCCTCGACGCCGGCCCCTGCGTCTGGGGCGTCGAATCGACCGTCGTCGCCTGCCTGCCCGGCGGGCCGCGGCTGCTGCGGCCGGGCGCGGTCGCGCGTGAGCAGATCGAGGCGGCGCTGGGGCGCCCGCTCGCCGAGGCGGTCGCCGGCGAGGCGCCGTCGGCGCCCGGCGCGCTCGCCTCGCATTACGCGCCCAACGCGCTGTTGCGGCTCGACGCGACGGAGGCGCCGCAGGGCGCCGCCGTGCTCGATTTCGGCGGCCGGATCGGGGGCCAAGGCCTGCGCCTCGATCTCTCGGCCGCCGGCGATCTCGCGCAAGCGGCGGCGAACCTGTTCGCCCACTTACGCGCGCTCGACGCCGCGCGCCCGGCGCTGATCGTCGTCGCCCCCATTCCCGAACGCGGCCTCGGCGCCGCGATCAATGACCGGCTGCGCCGCGCCGCCGCGCCGCGTCCCGCGCCTGGGGGCGCGGGGGCATGAGCGCCGAGCGGCTCAACTGGGACGAATTCCGCATCGTCAAGGCGATCGCCGAAACGCATTCGCTGGCCGGCGCGGCCGAGCGGCTCGGGCTCAATCATTCGACGATGTTCCGCAGGCTGACGGCGCTCGAAGCGCGGCTCGGGATGCGGTTGTTCGAACGGGGCCGGGCGGGCTACCAGCCGACCGCCGCCGGCGCCGACATGGTGTCGCTGGCGACGCTGATGGGCGATACGATCGCCGAGTTCGAGCGCCGCGTCAGCCAGGACGAGGTGAAACTGTCGGGCCTCGTGCGCCTCGTCTCGCTCAATTCGCTCGGCGCGCTGGTGCTGCCGGGCCCCTGCCTCGCGCTGCGCGCCCGACATCCCGACCTGCAAGTCGAGCTGATCTTGACCGACGCCACGTTCGACCTGTTCGGCGGCGAGGCGGACCTGGCGCTGCGTTGCACGAAGGAGCCGCCGGCCGAGCCGCTGACGGGGCGCCGGATCGCCACGCTGCCCTGGGCGATTTTCGCGGTCGAGGCGCTGATCGCGCCCTCGGGCGAGTTGGCGGCCGGGGCGCCCTGGGTGTTCCCGATCGAAACCTTCGGGCCGCCGGCGGCGCGGCGCTGGCTGGAGCGCAATGTCGAGCGGCGGCAGCGCGCGGCGATCGCCGGCAACGACATCGTGATGGCGGAACTGGCGGCGCGCGGCGTCGGCGCGGCGCTGTTGCCCTATTATGTCGGCGAAGCCCGGCCGGAACTGCGGCGCGTCGGCGCGGCGGACCCGGACCTCGACTGCGAATTGTGGCTGGTGGCGCATCCACAATCGCTGAGCGCGCCGCGGGTGCGGGCGGTGTTCGATTTCCTCAGCCTCGAACTGGAGAAGCGGTGGCCCCGCATCGAGGGTGAGGCGACCCCCGAAAGCTGACGCCGCGCTTGCCCGGCGCGCCATCCTGCGGCACAGGATGGGAGGGCGGAGACGGGCGCGGGATGGATCAGTTCGATTTTGGCCAGGAGGCCCGGCGGCTGCGCGTCGGCACGCTGGTGCGGCTGCGCTGGATCGCGGCGGCCGGCCAGATCGCGGCGCTGCTGGTGGCCGCGTTCGCGCTGCGCATTACGTTCCCGCTCGGCTGGGCGGCGCTGTGCATCGCGTTGCTGCTCGGCTTCAACGCCTTCCTGTGGCTGCGGTTTTCGCCCGCCAAGCGGCTGGAGGAAAAGGCGACGACCTATATTCTGGCGGTCGACATCGCCCAGCTCGCCGCGCTGCTTTATCTCACCGGCGGCATCGCCAATCCGTTCGCCATGCTGCTGCTGGCGCCGACGATGATCTCCGCGGTGTCGCAAACCTGGGTCGAGACCGGCAAACTGCTGGCGCTGGCGATCGCCTGCGCCGGCCTGGTGACGGTGTGGCGCATCCCGCTGCAATTGTCGGACGGCGCGCTGTTCGATCCGCCTGACATCGAAAAGGCCGGCTTTCTGCTCGCCATCGTCGTCAGCGCCGTGTTCGTGGCGGTCTATGGCGGGCAGGTCGCGAAGGAGGCGCGCCAGCTCGCCGGCGCGCTCGCGGCCACGGAGATGATCCTGACCCGCGCCCAGCATCTGTCGCAGCTCGACGGGCTGGCGGCGGCGGCGGCGCATGAATTCGGCACGCCGCTGGCGACCCTGACGGTGATCGTGCACGAACTCGCCAATCAGTCCGAGGTCGCCGCGCTGTGTGGCGAGGATCTGTCGCTCGCCAAGCAGGAGCTGTCGCGCTGTCGCGCCATTCTCGGCCAGCTTTCCACCGCCAACCGGCTCGCCCGCGAACCGTTCGATCAGGTCGAGCTGGAGGCGCTGCTGGAAGAGGTCGCCGCGCCGCACCGGTTGCAGGACATCGACATCGTCGCCAGTGCGCACGGGCCGGAGCCGCATCCGCTGTGCGCGCGCAATCCGGCGCTGCTCTACGGCCTGCGCAATCTCGCCGAGAACGCCGTCGAATTCGCCAAGACCGAAGTGAGCATCGCCGCGAACTGGGGCCGCGACCGGGTCGAGATTTCGATCGAGGACGACGGGCCGGGCTTTCCCGCCGCGGTGTTGCAGCGGCTGGGCGAGCCTTACATCTCCGACCGCACGGCGGCGCGCCATTCCGACGCCGAGGCGGGGCTGGGTCTCGGCCTGTTCATCGCCAAGGCGCTGCTGGAGCGCACCGGGGCCGAGCTGAAGATCGGCAATCTGCCCTGGCCCCGGCATGGCGCGCGCGCCGTGGTCTCCTGGCCGCGCGGCCAGTTCGAACCGGCGGAGCGCCCGGC
The DNA here is from genome assembly GCA_028876585.1 of Pseudomonadota bacterium. The sequence goes on from JAGWRL010000201.1 coordinate 6,860, forward strand.
GCTGGCCGGCGACAAATCATCCCCTAGCTCAGTTGGAAGCGCATGAACGACCCGACCCGCCTTGCCCAAGCCGACCGGACTTTGCTGATCGTCGACGACGACAAGCCGTTCTGCGATCGGCTGGCGCGCGCGCTCGCCGCGCGCGGCTTCATCACCCGCACCGCCAACAGCGTCGCGGAAGGCGCGGCCGCGCTGGCGGAAGGCGCGCCGGCCTTCGCCGTGTTCGATCTCAAACTCGGCGACGGCAGCGGGCTCGATCTGATGCGCGCCTTGAAGGCGAGCCGCCCCGACGCGCGCGCGGTGATCCTGACCGGCTATGGCGCGATCGCCACCGCGGTGACGGCGGTCAAGCTCGGCGCGTTCGATTTTCTCGCCAAGCCGGTCAACGCCGACGAAGTGGTCGCCGCGCTCTCCGCCGGCGCCGAGGCGCGGCCGGAAGAACCCGATCAACCGATGTCGGCCGACCGGGCGCGCTGGGAACACATCCAGCGCGTGTATGAATCGTGCGAACGCAATGTGTCGGAGACGGCGCGCCAGCTCAGCATGCATCGGCGCACGTTGCAGCGCATTTTGGCCAAACGCGCGCCAAAATAAGCGACGGCGCCCATCATTTCATCACGTGCGGGCCGATAACGCGGAATTGAGCGCGGGCCAACTCTGGCACAGGCTTTGCGATCCCTGAAAGGCACGGGCCGGCGCGACTTCGCGCCCGCCTGATCCAAACGGGGTGCGCAGATGTTATTCTCCAGGCGTATGGTAACGGGCGCGCTCGGCGCGCTCGCGATGGGCGCGGCGGCTCTGACGAGCTTCGCCGCGCGGGCCGAGGACACAATCAAGATCGGCATTCTCCACTCGCTCTCCGGCACCATGGCGATCAGCGAAACGACGCTGAAGGACGTGATGCTGATGTTGATCGACGAGCAGAACAAGAAGGGCGGCGTGCTCGGCAAGAAGCTGGAGGCGGTGGTGGTCGACCCCGCCTCCAACTGGCCGCTGTTCGCCGAAAAAGCCAAGGAGCTGATCGCCAAGGACAAAGTGGCGGTGGTGTTCGGTTGCTGGACCTCCGTCTCGCGCAAGTCGGTGCTGCCGGTGTTCAAGGAGCTCAACTCCATCCTGTTCTATCCCGTGCAATACGAGGGCGAGGAGAGCGAGCGCAACGTGTTCTACACCGGCGCCGCGCCCAACCAGCAGGCGATCCCCGCCGTCGATTATCTCATGAGCGAAGACGGCGGCTCGGTGAAGCGCTGGGTGCTGGAAGGCACCGATTACGTCTATCCGCGCACGACCAACAAGATCCTCGAAGCCTATCTCAAGGCCAAGGGCGTCGCGCCGCAGGACATCATGATCAACTACACGCCGTTCGGCTTCTCCGACTGGCAGACGGAAGTGACCAAGATCAAGGCGTTCGGTTCGGCCGGCAAGAAGACGGCCGTGGTCTCAACCATCAACGGCGACGCCAACGTGCCCTTCTACAAGGAACTCGGCAACCAGGGCGTTAAGGCGACCGATATCCCCGTCGTCGCCTTCTCGGTGGGCGAGGAAGAGCTTTCGGGCATGGACACCAAGCCGCTCGTCGGCCACCTGGCGGCGTGGAACTACTTCGAGAGCATCGATACGCCTGCCAACAAGGCTTTCATCAAGGAGTGGCACGCCTGGACCAAGAACGACAAGCGCACCACCAATGA
>JAGWRL010000202.1 GCA_028876585.1 Pseudomonadota bacterium
TCACCCCCGGCAAGGACGCCGACATCGTGCTGCTCGACGCCAACGCGCTCAATGTCGCGCCGCTCAACAACGCGGTCGGCGCCGTCGTCACGCTGATGGACCGCTCCAACGTGTCGACGGTGCTCTGCGCCGGCGTGGTGAAAAAATGGCGCGGCGCGCTGCTCGGCTACGATGTCGCCAAATTGCGCGGCGAACTGGAAGCGAGCCGCGATTTTGTGTTCGCCAAAACCGGCTTCGCGCGCGATCTTTTCTCGGCGTGAGCGCCGCCGACGCCGGGGGGGAAGGTCATGCAGGTTCGCGTTCTCGTCGTCGGCCTTGGCAACATGGGCCTCAGCCACGCGCGCGCCTACCACAGCATAGAAGGTTTTGAAATCGCGGGGCTTTGCAGCCGCGATGTCGCGGCGCGGCCGGAGATCGCGGCCGAGTTTCCCGGCGTGCCGCAATTCGACGATTACGCGCGCGCGCTGGCGGCGGTGCGGCCCGACGCGGTGTCGATCAACACCTGGCCCGACACGCACGCCGCCTTCGCCCGCGCCGCTTTGGCGGCGAACGCGCATGTGTTCATCGAGAAGCCGCTCGCCCAGACCGTGGCGGAAGCCGAAGAGATCGTCGCGCTCGCTCAGGCCGCGCGGCGCAAGCTGATGATCGGCTATATCCTGCGCGTTCATCCCTCCTGGGCGAAATTCGTCGAGATCGGCCGCACCCTCGGCAAACCGCTGGTGATGCGGATGAATCTCAATCAGCAATCGTCCGGCGCGCAATGGGCGACGCACAAGAAGCTGATGGAGACGGTGAGCCCGATCGTCGATTGCGGCGTCCATTATGTCGACGTGATGTGCCAAGTGACTGGCGCCCGGCCGCTACGGGTGCATGCGCTCGGCGCGCGGCTCAGCCAGGACATCGCCCCGACCATGTACAATTATGGCTGCTTGCAGGTCGCCTTCGACGACGGATCGGTCGGCTGGTACGAGGCCGGCTGGGGGCCGATGATGAGCGAAACCGCGTTTTTCGTCAAAGACATGATCGGCCCCAACGGCGCCGTCTCGATCGCCGTGAACGAAAGCGCCACCGCCTCCTCGGACATCGACAGCCACACCAAGACCAACGCCCTGCGGTTGCACCACGCCCGGCTCGACGGCGACGGCCGCCTGGCCGCGCGCGACGAAATCCTGGCGATGGAGGACGAGCCCGGCCATCAGGAATTGTGCAATCGCGAGCAGCGGGCGTTCCTGAAAGCGATCCGCGACGATGAGGATTTGACCGAGCACGCGCGCGGCGCGATCGATTCCCTGCGCATCGTGCTGGCCGCCGACGAAAGCATCCGCACTGGCAAGGTGGTGGCGTTAGCTTGAGGCCCGGTCGCGCAAGCCCTTGACTGCGCTCAAATAAAAGGAGGCCGCCATCGTCGATGGCGGCCCCGAGTCAAGGGAGGAAACGCCCAAGGAGGGCATATGCGACGACTGGCGCCGCACAGCAATAAAATACAGTGCGCTGCAAAAAATGCAAGCCGCCGGGCGAAAAAAGTTTAGTCCGGAACGATTATTCTTCGCCGCCATCCCACGCCCGCCCGTCCGCCGGCAGCGGGCTGATGGCGTGACGACGCGCGATTTCGTGGGTGTAAACAGGCAGATAGGCCTCGTCGCTCAATTCCCCGGCGCTGAGCGCCACGCCGATCTCGTGGTAATAGCCGATATTGTTGAGATTGGGCGTCGGCCGCCGACCCTCGGCGTAATCCGCATGCATGGCGCGGAAGGCGTCCTCCAATTCCCGCACCAGCTTCGGCGTGTCGAACAGGCGGCACGTGTCGCGATTGTTGACCAGCCGCTGCTTGATCAGCCCGAGCGCGCCGCGGTTCTGCGCCAGCGCGATCGCCGAGGCGACATATTGCTCATAGGAAGCGCAGACCAACTCGCCGATCCCGGCGGCGTGCACCAAACTGGCGCAGACGCGCGAGGCGAAAGTGCGCCCCGCGAAGGTCAGCACCGGCAGCCCCATATAGAGCGCGTCGGCCGCGGTGGTGTGCGAACCATAGGGGAAGGTGTCGAGAAACAGATCGGCCAGCGCATAGCGCGCGACGTGATGCGGGTTGGCCTTTTTCTCGGCGAAGATCAACCGTTCCGGCGCCACATCGGCGTCGCGCGCCAGACCGCGCAGGCGATCGTTGGTGTCGCCCACCCCGCCGAACAACCACAGCACGCTGTCGGGCACGGCCTTCAAGATCGCCAACCAACCCGCGAAAATGACCGGCGTGAACTTCTGCGCCCCGTTGAGCGAACAGAAAACGAAGGCGTCGTCGGGCAACCCCTCGTCGGCGCGTTGCGGCGGCGCGGCGACGATGCGCTTGCGGTCGTTGGGTTGATAGCAGGTCAGCCGCACCACTTTTTCGGTGAAATAGCGCTCGCTCGCCTCGGGCACGATGCGCTCGTCGGCGATCAGATAATGATGATCCGGCGACCCCATCGAGCCGGGGAAGCCGAACCAGTTGACGATCACCGGCGCCGGCCGCAGCGAGAACACTTTGCTGCGCGCGCTCTTGGTGAAGCCGTTGAGGTCGATCAGAATGTCGATCTCGTCGTCGCGGATGCGCCGGGCCGCGGCCTCGTCGGTCAGATCGTTGATGTCGATCCAATGATCGACGGCGTCGCGGCAGCGCTGTTTGATCCCATCCTCGCGCGCGATGCCGCAATAATAGGCGAAGATCTCGAACTGATCCTTGCTATGGGTTTCCAGCACGTCGGTCATCGCGAAGCCGACGGCGTGCTCGCGAAAATCGGACGAGACATAGCCGATCCGCAGCCGGCCGGGCTTGCGCTCCGCGGCGGGAAGCGGCGGCGGAATTTCCACCGCCGGCGGCATCGGACCGACCAGTTCGCGATAATAGGTGGCCGAGCGCGCCAATTGAAACAGCGGATCGTTGGACAGATTGGCGACCGAAAGCGGCGAAATGCCGGCCATCAGCCGCTCCGCCGGCACGCCGTCCCACCCCTGCGCCGCCGGCCATTTGCACTGCCGCTGCCGCAGCGCGATATAGTGCTGGATGACCGAGGGTTGATGGATCGAGATGTCGAGCGAAAGCCGCATCGCCTCTTCGGCCGGCCCGTCGATGTTATGCGCCTCCAGCACCCGCGCCATCTGTTCGAGCGCCGTCAGCTTGTTGCGGATGATCTCGCCGCGAATCTGCGGCAGCGCTTCGATCATCGCCCGCCATTGCTCGACCGCTTCGCCAAGCTGGCCGGCGTCTTCCAGCAACCGTCCCAAATTGACGTAGATCGGGAAGAAATCCGGCTTCAGCCGCAGACATTCCCGCGCGGCCGCGATCGCCCCCAGCCGGTCGCCCGCCTTGGCGAGCGAGAAACTATAGTTGAAATAAGCGGCGTGCAGGAAGTCGCTGCCGGGATTGCAGGCGATCCAGTTCTTGTACAGCGCCGCCGCCAGGTTGGACGACCCCTCGGCGTTGAACCGCTCGGCGTGCGCCAGCAGATCCCCCGCGCTCCAATTGCGATAGAAGCCGTAACTCTCCAGCTCGCTGGGAGACACCAGGCTCTGCCCATCGAATTGGTTCTGCTGCAACATGCCATTTCTCCCGTTCGCCTTTTTGACATCAGGCGGTTTGCTGCGTGATCATGGGGGGGGTTGTTCACCGATCCCGAACGCCCCGCGCGTCATACGCGGGGCGCTGCGTTCGTCTTATCCAATCAGCGTTTGCAGGGCGTTGATCTGGGTGTTGTTCATGACGCCGACCTGCGTCGTCGTCAGCGAATGGCCCTGTGTTGTCGTCATGCCCGAGATCGTCGTCGCCGTCAGCCCGGTGATCTGGGTTGTCGAGAGTTGGGCCACGTCAAGCTCCTGCAAAACGGTGGTCGTCACGGTGTTGAGTTGCGTCGCGCTCAGGCCTTGAACTTGCCCGCTCGACAGCGCGCCGATCTGGGCCGCCGTCATGTTGCTCAGCGTGGCGGTCGTCAGACCGCTCATGATGCTGGCGGCCAACCCGCCAATCGCCGCGGTCGTCAACGTCTGCACGTTGGTCGTCGTCAGAGCATTGACGTCGGCCGCCGACAGGGCGGTCAGTTGGCTCGCATTCAGCGCCCCAAACTGCGTCGTGCTGAGCGTGTTGAGCGTCGTCGTCGTCAGGCCGCCCAGTTGGGTGCTCGACAGGCTCGCCGCGTTCAGCGTGTCGAGCGTCGTCGAAGTGACGGCGCCGAGCTGGCTCACGGTCAACGACTGGACCTGAGGCGTCGACAGCGAGGCGAGTTGCGTCGCGGTGAAATTGTTCAGCGCGGTCGTTGTCGCCCCCGACAGTCCGGTGGTCGTCAGACCATCGAGCGCGGTCACGCTCAGCGATTGCAGGTTGGTCGACGTCAGCGCGCTGAGATCGGCCGCGGACAATGCCGACGCTTCGGCGGAAGTGAACGAGGACAATTGCGTCGCGGTCAAAGCGTTGAGCGTCGTCGTCGTCAGCCCGGAAACCTGGGTCGAACTGAGCCTGGCGGCGTTCAGGGCGTTGAGAACCGTCGACGTCGTCGCGTTCAGCTGCGCCGCCGTCAGGCTCTGGATTTGCGCCGTAGACAGGGCGCCAAGCTGGGTCGTGCTGAAGACGCTGAGCGCCGTTGTCGTCAGCGAGCTGACGGCCGTCGTCGACAATCCCGTGATCGCCGTCGTCGTCAGCGCCTGCAGGTTGGTCGA
>JAGWRL010000203.1 GCA_028876585.1 Pseudomonadota bacterium
CATCTTCCTTCCCGGCTTGCTGATCCTGATGGGCGCGCTTCCCTACTGGGAGGCGTTCCGCGCCCATCCGCGCATGCAAGCGGCGATGCAAGGCGTCAACGCCGCCGTCGTCGGCCTGCTCGCGATGGCGCTCTACAATCCCGTCTGGACGAGCTCGGTGTCGACGCCGCTCGACTTCGTCATCGCGACGACCGCCTTCGTTCTGCTGATCGCCTGGAAGGCGCCGCCGCTCGCCGTGGTCATCCTCTGCGCCGCCGCCGGATTGGCCTTGCGGTAGCGCGAGCGCGCCCCGGTTTCGCGATGTCGCCTGATGCGCTGTGCGGTGAAGAGGCGGCTCCAGTTCGTCCCGACCGGTTAGGACGCCGATAAGCGCTCCAACGCGGTGATGACCCGAAGGCGCGAGAGTTCGAGCAGGTCGCTCATGGCTTGGGCCGCCTCCTCGCCCCGCCGCTTGAGGATTGCGGAGACCACGGCTTCGTAGGGGGTCAGATCGAACGATTTCCGGTCGGCGCTCTTGTGGGTGAGCGAAAACGAAACGCGCAACGCCGTCTTCACGGCGCCCCCGATGGTCGCGAACAAGCCGTTGTGGGTCGCCGCAATGATCGCCAGATGAAACTCGGACTCGGCGGTGGCGGCGAGCGCTGGGGTCGGCAGCATGGCGACCAGATCGGCAAAGCTGCGGGCGATGCGGTCGAGGTCGCTGGCGTCGCCGTCGCGCACCGCCAGAAAACACGCGCGAGGCTCGAAACACTGACGCATCTCATAGAGGTCTTCGACGATGCGGCGATCGAATTGGGCGTTGAGCCTCCACGACAGCACATCGGGATCGAGCAGGTTCCACTTGTCGAACGGCAGTACGCGCGTGCCCACCTTGGGCGCCACCTCGATCAGGCGTTTGGCCGCCAGATTCTTGACGGCCTCGCGAATGGTCGAGCGTGAGACGCCGTAGGCCTGACAAAGCTCGTTCTCGATCGGCAGGGAATCGCCGGGCGCGAACTCGCCGGACACGATGCGCGTGCCGATGATCTGCGCGACCTGCGCGCTCATCGTGCCCACCGTGATCTGGCGCTCGAACATTTCCTCTCCCCCGACGCCCCCGGTCTTGACACCTCGGATTAGCGTCCGTATCGTCTTTTCATCTTATCATAAATAAAAACAAACGCGAGTGGGTGGAAACGGCATTGAGTGCGATCGAGATTGATCGGGTCTCCAAGCGATTTGGGCTTGTCGAGGTCATACGTGATCTCTCGCTACGAATCGAATCTGGAGAATTCGTCGCCTTCCTCGGCGCGTCGGGCTGTGGCAAGACCACGCTTTTGCGCATGATCGCGGGGTTGGAGACGCTCAACGGCGGCCAAATCCGCATCGGCGGGCGCCGGGTGGACGAACTCAAGCCGGGTGCGCGGGGCGTGGCGATGGTGTTCCAGCACTACGCGCTCTATCCGCACATGACCATCCGCGAGAACATGGCGTTCGGCTTGAAGAATATCGACGTCGCGCGCGCCGAGATCGACGCGCGCGTCGCGGATGCTGCGCGCATTCTGGAAATCGAGCCGCTTTTGAACCGCAAGCCGGGCCAGCTTTCGGGCGGCCAGCGCCAGCGCGTCGCCATCGGCCGTGCGCTGGTCAAGCAACCCGAAGCGTTCCTGTTCGACGAACCGCTCTCCAATCTCGACGCGGCGCTACGTGTGCGTACGCGCGTCGAACTGGCGCGGCTGCATCAAAAAGCCCGCGCGACCACGATCTTCGTCACCCACGATCAGGTGGAGGCGATGACGCTCGCCGAGCGCATCGTCGTCATGAACGCCGGCAGGATCGAGCAGATCGGCGCGCCAATGCAGATTTACGCGCGTCCGGCGAGCGAGTTCGTCGCGCGCTTCGTCGGCTCGCCGTCGATGAATTTTCTGCCCGTGACGGTCGCGCGCGACGGCGCCTTCGCCGCGTTGACGCTGCCCGGCGGCGCGAAGCTGGACACGCGCATCGCCTCCGCATCGCTCCCGGCGGCAGGCGTCTATCGCCTTGGAATCCGCGCCGAAGCCGTGCGGGTCGATCACGACGGCGTGGCGCGGGGACGCATCGAAGTGGTGGAGCGGCTCGGCGACCGCACGCATCTGCATGTGCGCCTTGCCGATGGTTCAACTTTGATCGCAGAAGACGTTGGCGCCAGCCGCGCCGCCGTCGGCGACGACGTGAGGCTTCGCCTCGACCCCGCCGAAGCGCATCTGTTCGACGAAACCGGCGCGGCGTTCCATGCGGAGCCGGCGCCATGACCGCGACCTCGCGTGGCGCGGACACCCTGCCCCGCTGGCGCAACGGCCTGTTCGTGGCGCCGTTCCTGGCGGTTTATATTGGGTTGCTGGTCTATCCGCTTTTCTGGGGCCTGTGGATCAGCCTTCAGGAATACGACATGTTTGACAAGTCGGCGACTTTCGCCGGCTTCAACAATTTCCTCAACCTTGCCGGCGACCCGATCTTTCGCCGCGTCGTGCGAAACACTTTTGTCTTCGTCGGTATGACTGTGCCCGCTTTCGTGGCGATCGGCCTCATGCTGGCGCTGGCGCTCAACAGGCAGACGCGCAGCGCCGCCATCCTGCGCGCCATCTTCTTCGGCGCTTCGGTGCTGTCCGTCACCATCGTCACGATCATCTGGAAGATGATGTATCTGCCGGGGCGCGGCCTGATTTCCCTGGTCGTCGGACTTTTCGGAATTCCCTCGATCCCCTTCATAACCAGTTCCCAACTGGCCTTGCCCGCCATCGCGGCGACGACGGTGTGGTGGATCATCGGCCTCCCGATGATGCTGTTTCTGGCCGCCCTGCAACAGATACCGGCCGAACTCTACGAGGCCGCCGCGCTCGACAACGCCAGCCGCTGGCGCACGTTCTGGTCGATCACGCTGCCCTCGATCATGCGCACCTTCGTCGTCGTGGTGATCTACGAGATCGTCGCGCAGTTCCAGTTGTTCGGCCAGGCGCTGCTGCTGACGCAGGGCGGCCCCAACAATTCATCACGCCCGCTCGTGCTGTTCATCTACGAGACCGGCTTTCGCGACTGGAATCTCGGCGTCGCGGCGGCGGCCTCCGAAGTGCTGTTCTTCTTGATGGCGCTGGCGGCGATGGCGCAATATGTCGCCTCGCGTCGTGGGGAGACCGCCTGATGGTCGGAAGAAGCCTCGGCGACCGCTTGATCCTGGGCGCGGTGATCGTGCTGGCGATCCTCTGGATCACGCCCATCGCCTGGGTGGTCGTCCTGTCGTTTAAGGCCAACAGCGAATTGATGATGTCGACATCGAGCGTCATGCATCCGCCCTATACGCTGAAGAACTACGCCGATGTGATAGCGACCTCGGGCGTGTTTCGCTGGTTCGCCAACTCCATCATCGTCGCCGCCGTCGCGACGGCGGCCACGCTGATCCTCGCCTCGCTCGCCGGCTACGGCTTCTCGCGCACGCGCTTTCCCGGCCGCGATCTCTTGTTTGTTCTGGTGCTGCTGGGCCTGGCCGTGCCGGAGCAGGCCGTCATCATCGCGCGCCATCAGTTGTTCACCGACTGGAAGCTGCACAACACCTATTGGGCGCTGATCCTGCCGGGCCTTTCCAACGCCTTCGGCGTATTCCTGATGACCCAGTATTTCCGCTCGATCCCGAAGGACATCGACGAAGCGGCGATGCTCGACAACGCCTCGCAGTTCCAGATCTTCTGGCGCGTGCTGCTGCCGCTGACGCTGCCCGCGCAGGCGACGCTCGGCATCTTCACCTTCCTTCTTTACTGGAACGATTACCTTTGGCCGCTGATCTCGGCGACGCGCCCCGAGATGTTCACGCTCACCGTCGGCATCGCTTCGACGCAGACCAATTTCGCGCAATCGGAGGGACTGGGCTTCCTGATGGCGCAGGCGGTGTTCGCTGGCCTGCCGGTGTTCATCCTGTATCTGTTCTTTCAGCGCTACATCGTTCAGGCGGTCGCGGGGGCGGCGATACGCTAGAGATATCCCCCCGCTGGGCCGGACAGGGGGGAACGGGACAACCGGCCGCAACGGAGGAAGCCTTGAAACATCTGAAAGCTCTACTTCTCGCGAGCGCAACGTTGATCGGCGGCGCCAGCCTCTCGCTTGGCGCCGACAAGACCGAAATCTCGGTATCGCGCTTCTTCGGCGCCTGCGAGGCCGATTACGGAACCGTCACCGACGTCAGCAAGGCCAACGGCGAATGCGGCATCATCACCGCGATGATCAACAAATTCAACGCCGAGAGCCCCGACACGCATGTCAAGACCGATATCGTGGAATGGCCGGGCTACGACCAGCTCACCGCGCGCATCCGCTCAGGCGAGCCGCCGACGATCTCGGTCATGCACGAGGCGGTGATCTCCGACTATCAATCGCGCGGCCTGCTGGAGCCGCTCGACGACGGCCTGAAGGCGGCGGGCGTCGACACCTCCGACTTCACCGCCGCGGCGAAAGCGGGCGTCACCAAGGACGGCAAGATTTACGCGCTGCCGTTCGACACCCACACCTGGCTCTGGCACATCAATCTCAATCTGTTCAAGAAGGCCGGTCTGATTGACGCCTCCGGCGCCGCCATCCTGCCGAAATCCGCCGACGAATTGCTGGCGCAGGCCAAACAGTTCCGCGAAAAGACCGGCAAGCCCTATTTCGTCATGGTTCTCGCCAACGAGACCGCGGCCTACACGCGCACGTTCGACACGCTGCTCTATCAGCAGGGCGCCGATTTCTTCGCTGACCCGACCAAGGTCAAGTTCGCCACGCCCGAGGGCAAGACGGCGCTGACGCTGCTCAAAACCCTGTACGACGACGGCGACGTCACCAAAAACGACGATTACGCCGCCACCGTTTCCGGCTTCGCCAATGGCGACGGCGGCGTGATGATAAACGGCACCTGGCTGGTTGACGATTACATCGGTCAGGCCAAGAAGCCGGGCGTGGCGCTCTCCAACGGTTACGCCGTCGTGCCGTTTCCGCAGCTCTACAAGAACCCGAAAGTCTGGGCCGACGGCCATAGCTGGGTGATCCTGAAGGCGAAGCTGACGGACGCGCAGCGCAAGTCGGCCTATTCGTTCCTCAAGTTCCTCTGGGACAACGATTTCCAGTGGGCCCGCACCGGCCACCTGCCAACCAGCCAGAAGGTGATAAACAGCGACAGTTTCAAGTCGCTGCCGTTCCGCTCCGTGCTGTCCTCGCTGTCGCAGAACGGCACTGCGCTGCCCGCCGCCGTCAAGCATCAGTTCGGCGTGCAGACCATCGAAGGCGAGGAAGTCGCCGCCGGCATGAAGGGCGACAAGTCCATCGACGAGGCGCTGGCCGCCGCCGAGGAGCGCACCAACAAGCTGCTGCTTCAGAAGTAATCTCCCGGGCCGGCCCTTATGGCCGGCCCTTTTATCTGCACAGGAAACATCCATGATCGCCGCACGCCTCATCGTCGACGCCGACTTCGCCATCGCCGACATCGACCGCCGCCTGTTCGGCTCTTTCGTCGAGCATATGGGGCGCTGCGTCTACACCGGCATCTTCGAGCCCGGCCACCCAAGCGCCGATGCGCAGGGCTTTCGTCAAGACGTCGCCGATCTCACAACGGAGTTGGGCGTCACCATCGTGCGCTATCCCGGCGGCAATTTTCTTTCCGGATACAATTGGGAGGACGGCGTCGGGCCTGTGGAAAAGCGACCCCGCCGGCTCGATCTGGCGTGGTTCTCAACCGAGACCAATCGATTCGGGACCAACGAATTCATCGACTGGACGCGCAAGGTCGGCGTCGAGCCGATGTTTGGCGTCAATTTGGGAACGCGCGGGATCGACGACGCCCGGCGCTTCGTCGAATATTGCAACCATCCCGGCGGCACGGAGCTTTCTGATCTGCGCCGCTCGCACGGCTACGAAAAGCCGCACGACATCAAGTTCTGGTGCCTCGGCAACGAAATGGACGGACCCTGGCAGATCGGCGCCAAGACCGCGCGCGAATATGGCCGCGCCGCGCACGAGACGGCCAAGGCGCTGCGCTGGGTCGATCCTTCGCTCGAACTCGCCGCCTGCGGCTCGTCCAACCGGGAAATGCCGACCTACGCGCGATGGGAGTACGAGGTGCTCGATCATTGCTTCGATCACGTCGACTTCATCTCTCTACACACCTATTTCATGAACCCGCATGACGCGACCGAGGAGTTCCTCGGCAATATCGAACTCCTTGATTGTTTCATCAAGGAAGTGATCGCCATCGCCGACGCGGTCGCGGCGACACGCCGTTCCTCCAAGCGCATCATGCTGTCGCTCGACGAATGGAACGTCTGGTATAAGGCGCGCTCGCACTCCGACCTGCGCAAGCCCGGCTGGCCCGAACATCCGCCGCTGATCGAGGAGATCTACAACACCGAAGACGCCCTGCTGGTCGGCGGCGCGTTGATCACGCTGCTCAACAACGCCGATCGCGTCAAGACCGCCTGCATCGCGCAACTCGTCAACATCATCGGACCCATCATGACCGAGCCCGGCGGCCCCGCCTGGCGCCAGACCATCTTTCATCCCTTCGCGCTCACCGCCCGCCACGCCCAGGGACGCGTGCTGAAGTCGCTGGCGACTTCGTCGACCTACGCCGGCAAGGCGTCCTCCGAAATGCCCTATCTTCACGCCTGCGTCACCGAAGACGAAACAACCGGGCAGATCACGATTTTTGCGCTCAACCGGCATCTGCGCGAAGAAATGGATCTGGAGATCGTGTTGAGGGGCTTTGGCGAGGGACGGCGCATTCTGGACGCCCAGCAGGTGACCCATGCGAACATGAAGGCGGTCAACACGAAGGACGACCCCGAAAATGTGTCGCCGCGACCAATCTCGAACATCGAGGTTGCCGGCCCTGTTCTCAAGGCGAGGCTGGCGCCAGCTTCCTGGAACGTGATTGTAACGGGGCGGGCTTAACGACCCAAGGCAGACCTCCAGCGGCGGCGACACGCAACAGGCGAATATCTCATGCGTTCACCGGTTGAAGTCCCCGCGCGACGGTCCGCCGCGCGCCTCCTCCCCTTGAGGGAGAGGCAGTATCGGCGCCCAGGACGATCCGATTGTTACCCGCCCGCAAGCGCCGCTTGCGGCGCCTCTGCGACGGACGACAACGCGGCGGCGATGGCGCGCAGCGTGATGCGCCCGAGCGGCTTGCCGCCGGCTTCGACGACGACGGCCTCGTCGAAGCCGCCAGCGGTCATTTCGCGCGCCGCTGCTTCCAGCGTGGCGCCCGAGCCAAGCTGCGGCAGACCGGGGCCGCCGCCTGGCTTCATTACCGCGTCCACCTTGATGAAACGGCCGCGATTCACGTCCTTCACGAAGCGCGAGATGTAGTCGTCGGCGGGATTGAGCAATATCTCCTGGCTGTCGCCTTGCTGGACGATGGAGCCGTCGCGCAGGATTGCGATTTTGTCGCCGAGCCGCAGGGCCTCGTCGAGATCGTGGGTGATGAAGACAATCGTCTTCTTGATCTCGGCCTGAAGCTGAAGCAGCACCGCCTGCATGTCGGAGCGGATCAGCGGATCAAGCGCGGAATAGGCCTCGTCCATCAGCAAGATCGGCGCGTCGTTGCTGAGCGCGCGGGCCAGGCCCACGCGCTGCTGCATGCCGCCGGACAACTCATGCGGATAGCGCGCGGCGAAGCCGTGCAGCCCGACGCGCTCTATCCATTTGACGCCGATGTCGCGCGCCTTGGCCGAGGGCGTCCCGCGCACCTCAAGGCCGAAGATCACATTGTCGATGACGGTCCGGTGCGGCAGCAGCGCGAACTTCTGGAACACCATCGCTGTTCGATTGCGCCGGAAATCACGCAGCTCCTTCTCGCCCAGCTTCAGAATATTTACGCCGTCGACCATGATCGAGCCGGAGGTCGGCTCGATCAACCGGTTGATGTGGCGGATCAGCGTCGACTTGCCGGAGCCGGACAGGCCCATGACAACCTGAATCTTGCCCGATGGCATTGTGATCGAGATATCGTTAAGCGCCAACACCGCGTCATGCTCGCGCGCCAGTTGGCTCTTGGTCGCGCCCGCCTTTACATCATTGACATATCGCGTTGGCGACGGGCCGAAGATCTTGTAGAGTTCCTTGATCTCGATGGGCGCGTTAGACATGGGCGGCGCCTCTGTGCTTTTGCAGGCGTTGCCCGTAGGCCTGGCTGATGCGGTCGAAGATGATGGCGATGCCGACGATGGCGAGGCCGTTGAAGATGCCTTGGGTGAAATATTGATTGGCGATCGCCTGAAGCACGTTCAGGCCCAGTCCCTGCACGCCAATCATCGAGGCGATGACAACCATGCCGAGCGCCATCATGATCGTTTGATTGATGCCGGCCATTATGGTCGGCAAGGCGAGCGGCAGCTGCACTTTCCACAGCTTCTGCCAGCGCGAGCAGCCGTAGGCGTCGGCGGCCTCCAGCACTTCCTTGTCGACCAGGCGAATGCCTAGATCCGTGAGTCGGATGATTGGCGGCACGGCATAGATGACCACGGCGATGAAGCCTGGCACGCGGCCAATTCCCAACAGCATGACGACCGGGATGAGATAGACGAACGGCGGCATCGTCTGCGCGATGTCGAGCCCCGCCTGGATGAGGGCTCCAGCGCGCTGGAAGCGATTCATGAAAATGCCGAGCGGAATGCCGACGGCGATGGCGAAGACCGTCGAGGTCAGGACTAACGAGATCGTCCTCATCGTGTCCTGCCAGAGGCCGATCAGGCCGATGGCGACAAGGGTTGCGACGACGGCGGCGACGACGGACCACTTGCGGGCGACGAACCACGCGACGAAGCCGAACGCCAGAATGACGAGCGGCCACGGGGCGCCGGTGATCGCCTTTTCAAAAAGGATGAGGGCTTGTTGCAGAGGATAGAAGAAATTCTCGATGTCGTCGCCGTAGACGCGCGTCAGCGTCCGCAAAGCTCCGTCGATAGAGCGCTTAACGACCAGGAGCGCGTCAGGACTGATCTGCGGGAATTTGAACAACCAATCCATATCGTCGCCCCGCGGGACTGATCCCGTCTATCCCGCGCCTGGCCGAGCGTTGCAACCGCCTTCGCGAGATTTCGGAGGCCCCGAGCGTCGCCGGGGACCTCCGTTCGGTCTGCGAGCCTCAGAGCGCCGCTTTCACCTTCGCGGCGACGTCAGCCGAAACCCACTTCGTCCACACATCCGGCATGTTCTTGAAGAACCACTTGGCGCCGTCTTCGCCGTTGGCCTGGTTTTCCGTCATCCACAGCATAATCTTGCCGACGGTGTTCTGATCCCAGCTGCGGCCTTTGAGATAGGCGAGCGCGGGCGCGACGTCGTCGCGCTTGCCGAACTTGCCCGTGACCAGGGTGGTCATGTCCGCGACGCCCCAGTAGTTGGGCTTCGGATCCGGGCAGGACTGAACCGTGGTGCAGCGCTTCCACTCCTTGTCGTCATGCGCCATCGCAAGGCGCTTCATCGGATACTTCTGCAACAGCGAAGTCGGCGCCCAATACTGCGTGATGAAGCCCTTCTTGCGCTCGTAGCCCTTGGCGATCGCGCCATCGAGCGCGGCCGCCGAGCCCGAGGGAATCAGCACGAAGCCCTTGTTGGCAAGGTCCAAAGCCTTGAACAACTGCGCCGTGACGACGGTGTCGCCCCATCCTTGCGGTCCCTGGATGACCGCGCCTTTTGAGGCGTCCTCGGGCGAGGGGAACAGTTCGGGATGTTTGATCGCGTCCTCAACCGTCTTGATCTCGGGATGCGCGTCGGCGACGTAAGTGGGAATGTACCAGCCGGAGACTTCGCCGTCGCTGATCGCCGGGCCGATCTTGACGAGCCGTCCCTCCGCGACCGCCTTGTTGGTGACGTCAGGCAGCAGGTCGGTCGTGGTCTCCGAAGAAACGTCCGGCTGTTGCTTTTCGGCCATCGAGGTGATGGTCGGCACCGTGTCGCCGGCCACCGTCGTCGCGTTGCAGCCGTAACCGTTCTTGAGAATGAAGGCGTCAACGTAAGTCATGGCTTCGGCCGATTGCCAGCTGAAGACCGCGAGGCTTATGTCGCCGCAAGCCGCACGGGCTGCGCCGCCCCAGAGCAGCGCGCTGGCCGCAACCGCCGACAACAGTAGTCTCTTCATGCCGTTCCTCCCACTCCCCATCCGCGGCTGACTGCGCAGCCGCACGATCAAGCCCCTATAGCGGCGTCCCTCTCATTGAACACACATTGCATTCACGTCGTCAAGGGCATTGTATTTTTTCCGTGCACAATCTAAAAGGCCTCAACGAAACGCGCGCCGCGATCGTCAATCATTCGCCCAGGGAAACGCCATGGCCATCAAGAAGGGCGGCAAGAGTTCGCTGTACGAGACGCTGAAGCGCCAGATCCTGACGCTGGAGCTGGCGCCGGATCAGGATCTCGACGAGGCGAGCCTCAGCGGCCAATACGGCATTTCGCGAACCCCCGTGCGCGAGGTGCTGCGCCGGCTGGCGGGCGAGGGCTATGTCGACATTCGGGAGAATCGGGGCGCGCGCGTCATCCCGATGAATCTCATGACCCTGCGCGACTTCTTCCTCGTGGCGCCGATGGTCTACGAGGCGGTCGGCCGTCTGGCGGTGCAGAATTGCAAACCCGCGCAGCTTAAGGAGCTGAAGGCCTGCCAGGAGCGGTTCCGCTCCGCGATGAAGAGCGGCGACGGCGAGAAGCTCAACATCGAGAACAACCGCTTCCACGCCATCATCGGCGAAATGGCGAATAGCCTCTATCTGAGACCGAGCCTGGAGCGGGTGCTGATTGATCACGCCCGCATCGGCCACACTTTCTTTCATCCGAACGACAAGGCGATGGCGGACAACCTGCTCACGGCTTGCAAGCACCACGATCAATTCATCGAGGCGATCGCCGGGCGCGACGAGGCGGCCATGGCGCAATTGGTTTTCGATCATTGGGAGCTGTCGCGCCGCAATATGGAGCGTTACGTCGCGCCTGCGCAATTGCGGAACGACGCCGTCGAGCGCATCGCCAAGCCGCGCTCGCGCAAGGCCGCCTGAACCACAAGGAGCTGTGAATATGCGCTTCGAGGGCGTCATCCCCCCGGTCACAACGCCGTTCAACGCGGACCTCTCCATCGACCGCGCCGGCTACGGCGTGATGATCGAGCATCTCATTGCCGCCGGGGTCGACGGGATCATCATCGGCGGCACGACGGGCGAATATTACGCGCAAACCTCGGACGAGCGCGTTTCGTTGATCAAACTTGGCCGCGAGATCATCGCCGGCCGCGTGCCCATGATTGTCGGCGTCGGCGCGATCCGCACCGAGGATTGCATGGCCTACGGCGAGGTCGCGCGGGAAAACGGCGCGGACGGCATCCTGATCGGTTCGCCCTACTATGCGGTCCCGACCCAGCTCGAACTCGCCAACCACGCGCTGGCCATCGACCGCGCCGCCGGCCTGCCAATCATGCTCTACAACTATCCCGGCCGCACCGGCACGCTGATGGCGGCGCCGTTCTTCGACCGGGTGGGGCGCAGCGCCAATTTTTGCGCGATCAAGGAGTCCAGCGGCGACGTCAACCAGATGCACATGCTGGCGCGTGAGTACCCCGGCATCGACCTGTTTTGCGGCATGGACGATCAGGCGTTGGAGTTCTTCGTCTGGGGCGCGAAGGGCTGGGTCTGCGGCGGCGGCAATTGCCTGCCAGAGGAGCATATCGCGCTCTACCGCGCTTGCGTCATCGAGAACGACTTCGTCAAAGGCCGGCGCATCATGTCGGCGTTGCTGCCGTTCATGAGCGTGCTCGAACAGGGGGGCAAGTTCGTGCAAAGCATCAAATACGCCTGTGAACTGGCGGGTCTGCCCGCGGGCCCCGTCCGCCGGCCGATGAGCGGATTGGATAAGGACCAGAAGCGCGAGGTCGCGGCCGTCATCCGCGCCGTGAAGACCGCCGTGCGCCAGATCGTCGACGAATCCAAGACCGAGAGGGCCAGCAATGTCGTCGCTATTAACGCGTGACGAATACGAGAGCCTGGCCAAGGCTCTCCCGCTCCCCACCAACGCCGTCATCGACGGCCGCGCGCGCCCCGCCGCTAACGGAGCGACGTTCGAGACAGTCGATCCTGCGACGGCGAAGCCGCTAGCGCGCATTGCAGCTTGCGGCAAAGCCGACGTCGATCTGGCAGTCAACAAAGCGCGCCAGGCGTTTGAGGCCGGCGTGTGGTCGAAGCCGCACCCGAGCGAGCGCAAGAAGGCGATGATCAAACTCGCCAAGCTGATCCGACGCAACGTTCATGAACTGGCCGTGCTCGAAAGCCTCGAAAGCGGCAAACCGATCTACGACATCGAAACCATCGACATCCCTGAGGCGCTGCATTGCCTGGAATGGCACGCGGAGACTGCCGACAAGATCTACGATCGGGTCGCGCCGAGCGGCGACAATGCTGTGGCGATGATCGTGCGCGAACCGGTGGGCGTCGTCGCCTGCGTGCTGCCGTGGAACTTTCCGATCCTGATGCTGGCGTGGAAGCTTGGACCGGCGCTCGCGGCGGGCAATTCCGTGATCGTCAAGCCTGCGGAACAGACCAGCATGACGGCGCTGCGCATCGCCGAACTCGCGCATGAGGCGGGCATTCCCGGCGGCGCGTTTCAGGTGCTGCCGGGACTCGGCGAGATCGTGGGGCGCGAGATCGGCCTGCATCCCGACATTGACATGGTGACCTTCACCGGTTCGACCGAGATCGGGCGCAAGTTCCTCGAATATTCGGCGCAGAGCAACCTGAAGCGCGTCGTGCTGGAGTGTGGCGGCAAGAACCCCTGCATCGTGCTCGACGACGCCGAGAACCTCGACATCGTCGCGGCGCATGCGACGCAAGCGGCGTTCTGGAACATGGGCGAGAACTGCTCCGCGAACTCACGCCTCATCGTACACAAGGCGGTGAAGGACAAGCTGATCGAGCGGATGCTGCATAAGGTCCAATCCTGGCCGATGGGCGCGCCGCTCGATCCGATCAATCGCCTCGGCGCCATCGTGTCGAAGCAGCAGTACGACCGGATTCTGGGCTACATCCGCAGGGGCAAGGCCGAGGGCGCGAAGCTTGTCCTTGGCGGCGAGTCGGCGGCGGACGGCGAAGGCTATTTCATTGCGCCGACCATCTTCGACGACGTGACTTCGGATATGACCATCGCGCGCGAGGAAATATTCGGGCCGGTTCTATCCGTCATCACGGTGGCCAATGCGGATGAGGCGGTCAAGGTCGCCAACGACACGGCCTATGGCCTGACGGCTTCGGTTTTCACCGCCAATGTGACGCGCGCGCATCGCATCGCACGCGCCATTCGCGCCGGAACCGTCACCGTCAATTGCTACGGCGAGGGCGACGTCACAACGCCGTTCGGCGGTTACAAGACCTCGGGCTTCGGCGGACGCGACAAGTCCATTCACGCCCACGAACAATACACCGAACTGAAGACGATCTGGGTGGACATCAGCGATCCCAACGCCAGCGTCACGACGGACTAAGGCGATGAGTGAGCGGCGCGCGCGCCAGCTGCCGAGCGATCTCAAGGGCTCCGGCTGGTATGAAATTCTGGAGGCGCCAGGACCCGCGCGCGTGCTCGAAGAGAAGCGCACGGCCGACTGGATCATCGTCGGCGGCGGTTTCGCCGGATTGGCCGCCGCGCGGCGGTTGACAAAGACGCGGCCGGGCGATTCCGTCGTCTTGATTGACGCGCAGCGCATCGGCTGGGGCGCGGCGGGGCGCAATTCCGGCTTTATGATCGACCTCCCGCACGACCTCACCAGCGAACATTACGGCGGCGCGCGCGAGAAGAACCTCGCCGAAATCGCTCGCAACCGCGCCGCCATCGCCTTCGCGCGCGAGGCGGCGGAGGAGATCGGCCTGCCGAAGACCGTGTTCGACTCCTGCGGCAAATATCACGGCGCAACCGACGGCCACGGTCTGAAGGCGCTGCGCGCGTTCGAGCGGCATCTCGACTCACTCGGCGAGCCGTACCAGAAGCTCGACGCCGCCGACATGAAGCGCGTCACCGGCACGGATTATTACGACGGCGGCTCGTTCATGCCGGGCACGACGATCATTCAGCCCGCGGCCTACGTGCGAGCGCTGGCGGGCAGCTTCGGCAACCATCTGACGGTTTACGAAAACTCGCCTGTTCTGCGGTTCGAGAGCGGTCGCGAGCACGCCGTTTACACCGCCAAGGGCAGCGTCACCGCGCCGCGTCTGATCCTGACGGTGAACGGCCATATCGAGAGTTTCGGCTTCTACCAGAAGCGGCTCATGCATGTGTTTCTCTACGGCAGCATGACGCGGCGGCTTAGCTCGGCGGAAGTGTGCAGGCTCGGCGGTGAGCCGGCCTGGGCGCTGATACCCGCCGCGGCGCTGGGCTCCACGGTGCGGCGGCTGCATGAGGACCGCATCGTGGTGCGCAATTCGATGACCTGGGAGCCCGGCATGAAGCCGAACCCGGGCGACATCGCGCGCTTCCGCCGCGTCCACGAAGCCTCGTTCCGCGCCCGCTTTCCCATGCTGCCCGACGTGACGATGGAGCATAGTTGGAGCGGCCATCTGTGCATGGCGTTCAATGGCGGCGCGGGTTTCGGGGAAATCGCCGAGCGCGTCTATTCGGCTTGCGTCTGCAACGGCCTCGGCACGACGAAGAGCACGCTCGGCGGCATGGCGGTCGTCGATCTTGCAACAGGCGCGGGTGGTCCGCTGGTTGACGCGTTGCTGGCCGAACCCGGCCCGTCCCGCCTCGTTCCGGAGCCGTTCCTGTCCGTCGGCGCCCGCGCGCGTATGTGGTGGGGACAGCGGCAGGCCGGGCGCGATCTTTGAACTCTGGGAGAAAACGCGAATGACTGTCGAAGCGCCCGCCCAAGCCGCCCCCGCCGCATCACGGCGCGGCGGCCGTGACGCGCGCCGCACGCTGCGCACCGACCGCACGACGCGCATGTTGCCCGCGCTGAAGCGCAACCTGCCGCTGGTCGAACCTATGTCGCCCGAGCAGGTGGACAGAATCGACCGGGCCTCGATGGACATTCTCGAGGAGATCGGCGTCGTCTTCCGAGACCCGCAGGCGATTGAAGATTGGCGGCGCGCCGGAGCCGACGTGCGCGCCGACTTCCGCGTGCGTCTCGACCGCGGCCTGGTGCGGCAGTTGATCGCCTCGATCCCGCCGACCTTCACCTATCACGCCCGCAATCCCGCCAACAATCTGCCGTTCGGCGATGATTACGCGATCTTCGCGCCGATGACCGGAGCGCCGTTCCTGCGCGACCTCGACGACGTGAGGCGCAGTCCGACGCTCGCCGATCTCTCCACCTTTCACAAACTCGCCCATATGAGCCCGGCGCTGCACTCGACCGCGCATCACATCGTCGAGCCGATGGACGTCGTCGTCGCGCACCGGCATCTCCACATCACCTATTCGTCCATGAAACACTCCGACAAGACGTTCATGGGCATGACGACCTCGCCGAAGAACGCCGAAGATGTGCTTGAGATGTGCGCGCTGCTGTTCGGCGCGGAATTCATGGAGACGCATCCCGTCGTCACCGGCAATTGCAACGGCAATTCGCCGCTCGTCTGGGACGAGGTGATGCTGGGCGCGATGCGCGCGTTCTGCCGCCGCAACCAGCCGATCCTCTGCTCGCCGTTCGTGCTCGGCGGCGCCAACACCCCGGCGTCCGTCGCGCCCGCCGTCGCGCAACTGAACGCCGAGGCGTTGTCGGCGCTGGCCTATACGCAGGTGGTGCGCAAGGGCTGCCCGGCGATCTACGGGCACTATCTCTCGACCGTCTCCATGGCGTCGGGTGCGCCGATGGCGGGCACGCCGGAAATCTCGCTGATGAATTTCATGATCGGCCAGATGGCCCGCTACTACAACGTGCCGTGGCGCACCTCCAACACGCTGGGCGGCGCGAAGGTGTTCGACGCGCAGGCGGGGTATGAGAGCGCTTCAACCATGATGGCGGTGCTGCTCGCGGGCGCCAACTACATCTGGCACTCGGCCGGCTGGAACGAGGGCGGATTGCATTGCTCCATCGCCAAGTTCGTCGTCGACGCCGAGCAATGCGCCATGGGCTACCGCATGGCCGAGGGCGTGCGCTGGGACGATTTCGACGAGGCGCTCGCGGCCGTGCGCGACATAGGGCCCGGCGGCCATTACCTCGGCCATCCGCACACGCTGGCCAATTTCCAGCGCGCGTTCTTCATGCCGAAGCTGTTCGACAACAACTCCATCGAACAATGGTTCGCCGACGGTTCGAAGGACACCGCGGCGCGGGCGCTTGCCGAGGCGCGCGCGATCCTTGCCGCCTATGAGGAGCCGAAGCTCGATCCCGCCGCCGACGAAGCCCTGCGCGACTACATCGCGCGCCGCGAGCGCGAAATCCCGGCCGTGGACGCGCTCAACAACGAGTTTTGATCATGCCCCGGTTTTCAGGCAAGACTGCGCTCGTCACCGGCGCCGCGGGCGGCATAGGCGGCGCCATCGTGCGCCAGCTTCGGGCGGAGGGCGCGCGCGTCGCTGTGGCGGACCGGGAGGTCTCGGCTATCGCGGCCGACGCACACTTTCCTGGCGATCTGCTCGACAAGAACTATGCGGACCGCCTGCCGGGCGCTGCGCGTCAGGCGCTGGGCGGGCTTGACATCTTGGTCAACAACGCGGGCGTCATTACGCGCGGCGACGTGACGGCGACGAGCGACGCGGATTGGTCGCTCTCGCTCGGCGTCAACGTCGAGGCGCCGTTTCGCATCTGCCGCGCGGCTATCCCGCTGATGGCGGCGGCGGGCGGCGGCGCCATAGTCAATATCGCCTCGTGCTGGGGGCTGCGGCCCGGGCCGGGGCATGCGGTCTATTGCATGACCAAGGCCGCCATCGCCTCGCTGACGCAATGCATGGGCCTCGACCATGCGCGGCAGAACATCCGCGTCAACGCCGTCGCGCCGAACGAGGTCAACACCCCGATGCTGCGCACCGGCTTCAGCAAACGCGGCTTCGATCCCAACACGGCGGTGGCCGAACTCGGCAGGACGGTTCCGCTCGGCCGGATAGCCGAGCCGGAAGACATCGCCGATGTCGTGTTGTTTCTCGCCTCCGACGCGGCGCGCTACATGTGCGGCTCGCTCGTCGAGGTCAACGGGGCGAAGGCTGTCGGATGAGCCGGTTCGCCGACAAGGTCGCGCTCGTCACCGGCGGGCGCAGCGGCATCGGACGGGCGATTGCGCGCCGGATGCGGGAAGAAGGCGCGCGCGTGTTCACGGCTCAACGCGGCGCCGATCCCGAGTTCGAGGGCGTCGAAGCCGATCTCGCCGATCCCGCCAGCGCGGGTTTGATTGTAGGAGAGATCGCACGCAGAGCCGGCCGGCTCGACGCATTGATCAACAACGCCGGCGTCATGCAGGAGGCGGGCGTGGAATCCATGACGCTCGCCGACTGGGAGCGCACGCTTCGCGTCAATCTCACGGCGCCGTTCATGCTGATCAAGGCGGCGCTGCCGATGTTGCGCGCGGTTCGCGGCTCCATCGTGAACATCGGCTCCATCGAGGGCCAGGCCGCGAATCCGCGCCATGCCGCCTATTCCGCCTCGAAGGCGGGGTTGCATGGGTTGACGCGCGCGGTGGCGGTCGATCACGGCCACGAAGGCGTGCGTTGCAACGCGGTCGCGCCCGGCTGGATAGACACCGAATTGAACGTCGCGTTCGTCGAAGCCATGCCCGACCCCGTGGCCTTCCGCCGTGACGTTGGGCGCATCCATCCGGTCGGCCGCATCGGCGAGCCGAGCGAGGTCGCGGCGCTGGTCGCGTGGCTCGCGTCCGAGGAGGCGTCTTTCGTCACGGGGCAGGTCTGGACCATCGACGGCGGGCGGATGACCAAGCTCAGCCTGCCGCAATGAGGAAAGGCGAACACACATGACGATTGAAGAGCGGATCGCCGTTATCGGCGGCGCGGGTTGGCTGGGTGGCGCGCTAATCCGCGCCGCAGTTTCCGCCGGCGCCGTCGATCCCACCCGGCTGACAGTTTCCGCACGATCCGACAGGAAAGGCGCCATCGCCGACATTCCGGCCTATTTTACGCGAGACAATCAAGCGGCCGCCAGCCGGGCCGACATTGTCATCCTGTCGGTCCCGCCGCCTCAGTTTCGCGAGTTGCAGCTGAATCTCGGCGGCAGGCTTGTTGTCTCCGTCATGGCCGGCGTGAGCTGCCAGGCGATCGCCAGCGCGACCCAAGCCGCCGGGGTCGTGCGCGCGCTGCCGAACGCCGCCGCCTCGATTGGTCAATCGTTCACGCCCTGGTTCGCGACTGAGGCCGTGAGCCAAGCGCAGAAGGCGAGCGTGCAGACCTTTTTTCAAGCCAGCGGCGACGCAGTGGAGACGGCAGATGAGGCTTTCATCGACTATTTCACCGGCATGACGGGCTCGGGCGCGGCTTTTCCGGCCTTACTCGCCGAAGCGCTGGCCGCGCATGCCGTCTCGAAGGGAATTCCCGCCAGCCTCGCGCAACAGGCGGCCAGAAAAGTTGTCGCCGGGGCGAGCCAGCTCTTTGCTGGGCCGCATGGCGACGCCGGCGCCATCGTCAAGGAGATGATCGACTACAGGGGCGTCGTCGCCGCGGCGCTGCAAGCGATGCTCGACAGCGGTTTCAATCAGGCCGTCGCCGCCGGGCTACAGGCGGCGGCGAACAAAGCCGCGTCGATCGCTTCGTCGTGAGGGAGGCCGTCGTGACGCAAAGAAGCGCGGAACTACAGAGTTTCCTCGACAGCCTGCAATCGGGTTTCGCCACAAGCGAGCGACCGCCCGAAGTCGCCGCCGTCGCGGAGACGCTGTTCTGCGCCCTCGCGCGGCCGGCGCCGCCGATCGCGCCCGCGCCCGCGCGGTTGCCCGTATGCGACTGTCTGCCCGCGGCGCTGGCCATCGCAGGAACGACGTCGCCCGCGCTCGCGGCGGCGTTCGCCGCGATCGAGCCGCAGCTTCGCTGGGCCGTTCGCGCGAGTGGCGGCCGCTTCGCCAGCGCCAACTGGCCCGAAGGTCACGCCAACGCGACCATCGTCGGGCCGGAGCATGGCCTCGAAGGCCGCCGCGACGTCGCCATAGGCGTATCGCTGCTGGCGCCGCATGTGCGCTACCCCGACCATAGCCACGCGCCCGAAGAAATCTATCTGCTGCTGACGCCGGGCCGCTTTCGGCACGGCGTGTCGGATTGGTTCGAGCCGGGCGCGGGAGGAACGCTGCACAACATACCCGACATCACGCATGCGATGGCGTCGCAGGCGGCGCCGTTGCTGGCGATCTGGTGTCTCCTCCTCACGCCGCGCGCGCTCCATTAGTCGCGGCCAAGTTTGCAACGCGGTTGGGGGGATGTTTCATGGCCGGTAATGGCGTCGGTCGGCCCCGCCGACCGCTCGTGAGCAATGCCCTTCAGTAGGGTTCTGGCCAGGGGCCATAGGAAAGCGCCCGTGCAAGCGGGGCGACGCCTCGACCGGAGAGCCACGATGAAAGGAAGCGTTCACGCAGCTGGGATGGGCGAGCGATCGAGCCCGAACTCAGGCAAGACCCCTACGATTCCTGCGTACAAAAAAGCCCGTCCGCTCCGGATGGAGAACGCGGTGACCGCCTTTTCCGGAAACGCGCTGGCGCGGTTCTGCCCGATGGCGACACGCCGCCTGGCCGGAGGCGGACGTCGCCAACTGTGAGATGTCGGCAGGTCGGTCGTGAAAGGCCATTCCGCTAGCCCGAGCCCTCTATCGAAACCTACCGCGACGCCGATGACATTTTCGTGAATGCAAAGCGCGGACGGCTCCACATGATCTGCGGCGAGATGGCCATCGCAGCGCACGACGCGC
>JAGWRL010000204.1 GCA_028876585.1 Pseudomonadota bacterium
ATCCCGGCGTCCGCCAGCCGTCCCGCGTCGCGGCGGGCGGAGGCGGCCGAGGCGCCGGTCGCCGCCATCAGATCGGCGATCGACAGGAAGCCGCGCTGGCTGAGTAGATTGCGGGCGATGTCGGCGCGCTGACGCTCGCGCATGATCCTCTGCCGTTCCCTCGAAAAACGTTGCCGTTGGGTCGCATGTCCATCCCAACGCTGTCAATCACATTCGATCAAAAATCACTCATTGCAGCGCACAATTCGATCACTGCGGTGCGGCATGAGCGAATTATTTGACCTTCGTCGGGCGTTCCCGTATTTATCGCTCAGTTTCAATCAATCGAACCTCGCCGAGGACATGCTCATGAGCGCCGCCGCCCAAGGCCACAACGCCCTCTTGCCGAGCCTGTGGGACGACGCCGCCGCCGCCGGCCTCGACGAACCCGGCCTGCTGCTCTACCGCTCCAATATCCTCGGCGCCGATCTGCGCGTCACCAATTTCGGCGGCGGCAACACCTCCGCCAAGATCACGCAGACGGACCCGCTGACCGGCGCGCAAGTCGAGGTGCTGTGGGTCAAGGGCTCGGGCGGCGATCTCGGCTCGATGAAGCTCGACGGTTTCGCCACGCTCTATCAGGATAAACTGCTCGGGTTGGAGCGCGCCTATCGCGGCCTCGTCAACGAGGACGAGATGGTGGCTCTGTTCAACCATTGCACCTTCAACCTCAACGGCCGCGCCGCCTCGATCGACACGCCGCTGCACGGCTTCGTGCCGCATAGGCACGTCGATCACGTCCACGCCGACGCCGTCATCGCCATCGCCGCGTCGCAGAACGCGGAGGCGCTGACGAGCGAGGTGTTCGGCGGCAAGCTCGGCTATCTCCCCTGGCAGCGGCCGGGCTTCGATCTCGGCCTGAAACTGGGGAAAATGGCGCGCGACAACCCGCAGTTGGAAGGCGTCGTGCTCGGCGGCCACGGCCTGTTCACCTGGGGGGCGACGGGCAAGCAATGTTATGAGACGACGATCCGCATCATCAACCAGGCGGTCGCCTGGCTTGCGGCCAACGCCCGCGAGCCCGCGTTCGGCGGCGCCGTGGTCGCTGCGCTGCCGGCCGAGCAGCGCAGCGCCGTCGTCGCGCGGCTCATGCCCGCCATTCGCGGCCGCATCTCGGCCGCCGAGCGCAAGGTCGGCCATTTCACCGACGCGCCGGAGGTGCTCGAATTCGTCAACTCGCGCGATTTGGCGCCGCTGGCCGCGCTCGGCACCTCGTGCCCGGATCATTTCCTGCGCACCAAAATTCGCCCGCTCGTGCTGGCGCACGACGCCGACGCGGCGGCGATCGAGGCCGCGCTCGAAACCTATCGCGCCGATTACGCCGCCTATTACGCACGCTGCAAACATCCCAATTCGCCCGCCATGCGCGATCCCAACGCGGTTGTTTATCTGATCCCGCAAGTCGGCATGCTGACCTTCGCCAAGGACAAGGCGACGGCGCGCATCTCGTCGGAGTTCTACGTCAACGCGATCAACGTCATGCGCGGCGCGTCGAGCGTCAGCCAATATGTCGGGCTGGCCGAGCAGGAGGCGTTCAACATCGAATATTGGTTGCTGGAGGAGGCGAAGCTCCAGCGCATGCCCAAACCGAAGGCGCTGGCCGGCCGCGTCGCGCTCATCACCGGCGGCGCCGGCGGCATCGGCTCGGCGATCGCGGCGCGGCTGATGGGGGAGGGCGCCTGCGTGGTGCTGGCCGACATCGACCGCGACAGTCTCAACGCCCGCGTCGACGAATTCGGCAAGCGCTTCGGCAAGGATTCCGTCGCCGGCGTGGCGATGGACGTGACCTCGGAGGCCAGCGTCGAAGCTTCGTTCCGCGACGCGCTGATCGGCTTCGGCGGGCTCGACATCGTCGTCTGCAACGCCGGCATCGCCTCGGCCGCCGCGTTCGAGGAGACCAGCCTCGAATTGTGGAACCGCAACATCGCGATCCTCGCCACCGGCTATTTCCTGTCGAGCCGCGCCGGCTATCGCATCCTCAAGGATCAGGGTTTTGGCGGTTCGATGGTGTTCATCGCCTCCAAGAACGGCATGGCCGCTTCCGCCGGCGCCTCGGCCTATTGCGCCGCCAAGGCGGCGGAAATCCATCTCGCCCGCTGCCTGGCGCTGGAGGGCGCGCCTTTCGGCATCCGCGTCAACACGGTGAACCCCGACGCGGTGCTGCGCGGCTCAAAGATCTGGGCCGGCGAGTGGCGCCAGCAGCGCGCCGTCTCCAACAAGGTGAGCGAGGATCAACTGGAGGAAGTCTATCGCCAGCGCTCGCTGCTGAAGCGCTCGGTCTACCCCGAGGACATCGCCGAGGCGGTCTATTTCTTCGCCAGCGATCTCAGCGCGAAATCCACCGGCAACATCCTCAACGTCGACGCCGGCAACGCGCAGTCGTTCACGCGGTAGGAACCGCGCACGCCGAAAGGGCCGAGGAGGACTGTTCGATGTTCAGATGGCTTTTTAGGCGTAAAAAGGCCGACGAAGAATTTCTTCTCAAGATGATGAAAGCGGCTGCTGAGGGTGCAGAACTGGCACGACTGCGTCAGGCGGTCTCGACTATAAGCAACGATAAGCTTGAAGGCGACGGCACAGCGATGGCGGGAAATGCCGCGGGAATATTAACTACATCGGTTGTGACGGCGGCGATATTTAGAGCAAATGATAATGATGACCGATTTACTGCCGGCTTGTTCGCATTGGTCGCCGCTAACCATTTCGCAAGAATAACCGAAGGCAACTTTGAGATCGCGTCCGTACTTTCTGTATTACAGACAGTGGGCACTGAAGAATTTGAACGATGTTTTAGCTCCATAGTTTCATCACACAATCAGATGATTCAGTCAGGATCTAACGTAGTTCCCGCGATTGGTCAGGCGTGCGCAATTTGGATGAATCAACCTTCTTCTGAAAATTTTGAAAAGCTAGTCGGTCTGTTCAAAGTGGTACGCGAATACGCTGCGAAGGCACCCTAGATAATTGTCGACTTCTAATTGACATACATAAACGAGGAACCCGCCATGTCCTATCGCATCCCCGACGCGCTGATCGCGGAAGGCAACGCACACGCGCTGCCGGCGCATGAGGACGAATACGGCGCGCTGCAACGCAAACTCGGCCGCGCCGGGCTCGACATCGAGACGATCACCGCCAAAGTCGCGGCTTACGCCGTCGCCGTGCCGACCTGGGGCGTCGGCACGGGCGGCACGCGCTTCGCCCGCTTCCCCGGCCCCGGCGAGCCGCGCGGCATTTTCGACAAGCTGGAGGATTGCGCCGTCATCAACCAGCTCGCGCGCGCGACGCCGACCTGCTCGCCGCATTTCCCGTGGGACAAAGTATCCGACTATTCCGAACTCGCCGGCTTCGCCCGCGCGCTGGGCCTAGGCTTCGACGCCGTCAACTCCAACACGTTCCAGGACCAGCCGGGCCAGCCGCTGTCCTACAAATTCGGCTCGCTGAGCCATGCCGACGCGGCGGTGCGGGCGCAGGCGATCGCGCATAATCTCGAATGCGTCGAGATCGGCCAGAAGCTCGGCTCCAAGGCGTTGACGGTGTGGATCGGCGACGGCGCCAATTTCGCCGGCCAGAGCAACCTCAGCCGCGCCTTCGATCTTTATCTGGAGGCCGCTTCGCAGGTCTACGCCGGCCTGCCGGCGGACTGGCGGCTGTTCCTCGAACACAAGCTCTACGAGCCGGCGTTCTATTCCACCGTGATCTCGGATTGGGGGTCGAGCCTGATGGCGGCGCAGGCTCTGGGGCGACAAGCCTTCTGCCTGGTTGATCTTGGTCACCACGCGCCCAACGTCAACATCGAGCAGATCGTTGCGCGGCTGATCCGGGTCGGGCGGCTCGCCGGCTTCCATTTCAACGACAGCAAATATGGCGACGACGATCTCGACGCCGGCTCGATCGATCCGTTCCGCCTGTTCCTGGTGTTCAACGAACTGGTCGACGCGGCGCAGCGCGGCGCCCCTGGCTTCGATCCCGCCTATATGCTCGATCAGTCGCACAACGTCACCGATCCGATCGAGAGCCTGATGCAATCGGCGATCGAGGTCGCGCGCGCCTACGCCCAGGCTTTGCTGGTCGACCGCGCCGCGCTCGCCGCCGCGCAGGCGGACAACGACGCGCTCGGCGCGCATCGCCTGCTGAAGACCGGCTTTCTCACCGACGTGTCGCCGATCCTGGCCGAGGCGCGGCGGCGCAAGGGCGGGGCGCTCGATCCGATCGCCGCTTATCGCAAATCGGGCTATCGCGCGCAAAAGGCGCGGGAGCGGCCGGCGGTCGTCGGCGCCGCGTCGGGAATCGTCTGACTCGGTCGACTAGCATTAACGGACCATCAACGCGCCGGACTTAAGCTGGCGTCGACGTCGGCGCTTGAGCGCGCCGCTGCATGATTGCTGCACGTCGGCGTGGCGCGAGGCCACATGTCCCAAAAATCCTTCCAGACAAACCGGGCGCGAGCGCCCGCCGGAGCGGCATGTGACGAGCCTACGCGCCTTCCTCGCCAATCTCACCATCGGCAATATGCTGACGGCGGCCGGCGCCATGTTTCTCCTTGGGCTGGCGGTGGTCGGCGTCACGACGGAACTGGCGTTCCGGCAGGTCGGCGTCGGCGGCGCGATCTATCAAAGCATCGTCGCCGGCAAGGATCTGCTCGGCGACGTGCTGCCGCCGCCGGAATACGCCATCGAGCCTTTTCTGGAAGCCAATCTGATCTATAACGGGCAGGGCAAGCTCGCCGATCACAAGGCGCGCCTGGCCGCGCTGCGCAAGGAATTCGACGCCCGCCGCGCCTATTGGCGCGCCAGCCCGCTGCCGGCCGACCTCAAAAGCGAAATCGTCGACCGCGCCGCCGAAGCGGCGCTGGCGATGTGGGCCGAGATCGACGGCGATTTTCTCAGCGCCGCCACCGCCGGCGACCCGCTCGACGCCGCGTTCCAGCGCGTCGCCCGGCATTACGTCAGCCACCGCGCGATCATCGACGACGTCGTCGCCAAGGCCAACGCCTATGTCGAGCGCAACGAGAAGGAGGCGACCGCGCAGGCGGGGCGGGCGATGGCGATCGTTCTTGGCCTGACCGCGTTCATCGCGCTGGCGCTGATCGCCGGTTTCGTCAGTCTGCGGCGCGGCGTGGCGCAGCCCGTCGCCGGCGTCGCCGACCGTCTCGCCGCGCTCGCCGCCCGCACCGGGCAATACGCCCGCGCCACGCAATTGCAGATGCGGCTCGACGCCAATCTGGCCGCCCTGCGCGGCGCTCTGGCCGCCCGCGGCGCGGCGCGCGTCGTCGGCGACAAGCTCTATTTCGGCGATTATCTCGTCAATCGCGAGACCGAGATCGTCGACGACATCAAGCGCCGCTTCGGCGGCGTCGCCACCGTGTTTCTGGGCGACGTCAGGGTCGCCACCAACGTCGCCAGCGCCGCCGGGGCGCGCGCCGTCGGCACCAAGCTCGCGCGCGGGCCGGTCTACGACAAGATGTTTGGCGAAGGCGCGATGTTCCAGGGCCAGACCGAGATCCTCGGCCAGGATTACGTCACGATCTACGAGCCGATCCTGCAGGACGACAGGACGATCGGCGCGATCTTCGTCGGCGTGCCGTTGTCGGAAGCGGCGGGCGAGGCCACTGTGTTTGACCAGCGCAACGAAGTCGCGCGGATGCTGAGCGCGCTCGACGTGGTGGATACCGCCATCGAGCAGAAGAACGAGATCGAACGCGAAGCGCTCTCCGCGCGCTATCGCGTCGCCGACGAGGCCCGCCGCGGCGCGGCCCGCTCCGCCGCCGCCGCCGCCGGTCAGCGCGTCGTCGTCGCCAGCCTGACCCAGGCGCTGGAGCGGCTGGCGCAGAACGATCTCACCCACCGCATCGCGGAGGAATTTCCCAGCGAATATCGCGCGCTGAAGGTCAATTTCGAGCGCGCCGCGCAAACGCTGTCGCAGACCATCGGCGCCGTGGTCGTGCAGGGGCGCTCGATTCTCGAAGTCTCGGCCGAAATCAGCGCGGCCGCCGGCGATCTGTCGCAGCGCTCCGAGCAGCAGGCGGCCAATCTGGAGGAGACCTCCGCCGCGCTCAACGAGATCACCACCAGCTCGAAACAGGCCTCCGAAGGCGCCGCGCACGCGCGCTCCGTCGTCGCCTCCGCCGATTCCGACGCCGCCCGCAGCGCCGGAGTGGTCGACGAGACCATCGCCGCCATGCGCGAGATCGCCGACAGCGCTGGCAAGATCGGTCAGATCGTCGGCCTGATCGACGAAATCGCGTTCCAGACCAATCTGCTGGCGCTCAACGCCGGCGTCGAGGCGGCGCGGGCCGGCGACGCGGGGCGCGGCTTCGCCGTCGTCGCGCAGGAGGTGCGCGCGCTGGCGCTGCGCGCGGCGCAGGCCGCCAAGGACATCCGCACGCTGATCTCGACCTCGACCGAGGGCGTCAAACAGGGCGTCGATCTGGTCAGCCGCACCGGCGTCGCGTTGAAGAGGATCGTCGATCAGGTCGGCCAGCTCTCCGGCATCGTCGGCGACATCGCCAACGGCTCGAAGGCGCAGGCGTCGGGGCTGGCCGAGGTCAATTCCGCGATCCGCCAGATGGACCAGCTCACCCAGGCCAACGCCGCCGTCGCGCAACGCTCCGCCGAGACCGCGAAGACGCTGGAGAGCGAGGCCGAGCAACTCGGCGCGCTGGTGGGGCGGTTCCAGATCGCGCAGGAGACGCGGCGCGCGCGCGCCGCGTAGGAGCCCTCGGCGCTAAAACGGCGCCTTGCCGAGCGGCAGGCCGTTGACCTTCATCACGTGGTCCTGGCCGAGTTCGCACACCCAGACCAGCGCGCCGTCCGCCCCCGGCTTGCCGAGGCCCTTGACCATGGCGATGACTGGCACGAGCTGCTTTTGCGCCTCCGGCCCCATGCCCTGGAGCGCCTGAATGGTCTTTTCGACCTGGCTCATCTTGACCGTGATCGCGCCGGTCGGCTTGCTGCCGACCACCGTCACCTTGCCCTCGAACGTGAGGTTGAGGCTCGGCGCGCCGATATGCGCGGGGCCGACGTCGACGACGATCGGCTTCGCGCCCAGCAGCTTGGCGGTGACTTTGGCCTGGTCCTCCTGGCTCAGCACCGGCCCGTCGCCGTCGAACTTGGCGTCGGCGAGCCATTCCTGAGCGGCGGCCTCGACGTCGAAGCCGGTCGCCTTGAAACCGATCTCGAACGAGGTCGGCGTCAATGGGGCGTACATCGGCGGCAGCAGCCCGTCGGGCAGTTTGATCGCGCGCGCGGCGAAATGTTCGGCGAAGCCGCTCTGCGCGCCGCCGTTGACGATTTCCGCCCCGAACGCCGCGCCCTCGACCGCCACCGGGCCGACCCCGCTGGCGACGTTGAGCTTGTCGAGGCTGAAGGCCTCGTTCAGCGTGAAATGATCGGCGACCAGCGCGGTAACCACCGATTTCAGCGCCTCGGCGTCATGCGCGAGATCGGCGCGCTGCGGGTGGGCGACCGCGAACTTCCACGCGTCGAGCAGCGGCGCCGGCTGGAAATCCTTGAACGAAATGGCGACCTTGCCGCCTTCGCCCTGCGCCGAGACATGCACCGGCTTGCCGTCCCCCTTCATCGTGGGATCGACGCCCTTGGGGTCGATGTCGACGACGAAATTGAGGCTGGCGAACGGCTCGTCGACGTCGAAGGTCAGCCCCGAGGCGGCGCTCTTGGTCGAGGACTCGACTTTCAGCTTGCCGAACTCGAAGAATTCCTCGATTCCGGGTCCGCGCTCGGTGGCGCTCAGCTTGTCGGCGCCGCCTTTGATCGAACCGATCCAGTTCAGCTTGGGATCGAGCCACACGGTTTGCGCGAAATTGACGGTCTCGACCTTGATGTCGATCTTGCCGCCGCCTGCCTTGGCCGGCGCGTCGGAATGGGCGGAAATCGGCGGGAACGACGCCATTTCGACCCGCCACTCGCCGTCGTCCTGCTGGAACACGCGCAATGTCATGGTCGCGGGGTCGTAAACGACGCCGGCGCCTTTCAAGGCGGCGGTCGCGGCGCCGAGGTCGAACGACACCAGATAGCTCGACCCCTCCGCGGTGATTTTCACCGACGGGAGCGCCGCCTTGCCGAGATAGGCGGCGAGGAAATCGGCGATCGCCTTGGTCCCGGCGTCATTGGCGGGCGCGTCGCCGGCGAACGCCGGCGTACAGAAGGCGAGCGCACACGCGCCGCCGAGCCCGCGCAGCCGCGCCCATTTCGTCTTCGCCATCAAAGCCCCCCTGTCGCGCCCGTCGCGGCCTTGCGACCGCCCTTTACAGTCCGGGCGGGCGCCATTGTTATTTAGCGGTCCAAAAAGCGCGGCGGCAAGCTTTATGACGACGCCAGCGCCGGCTCCGGCCGGTGCGGGATCTGCGCCCGCGCGACGCCCGCCTTCACCGCCGCCTGCACCTTCTCGAACGCCCGCACCTCGATCTGGCGCACCCGCTCGCGCGAGACGCCGAATTCGGTCGAGAGTTCCTCCAGCGTGATCGGATCGTCGGCGAGCCGGCGCGCCTCGAAGATGCGGCGCTCGCGCGGGTTAAGCACGCTCAGCGCCTGCCGCAGCGCGACCATGCGCGTGTCGCTCTCCTCGCGGTCGACCAGCGCGGCTTCCTGATTGATCGTGTCGTCGACCAGCCAGTCCTGCCATTCGCCTTCGCCTTCCTCGCGCAGCGGCGCGTTGAGCGAGGCGTCGCCGCCTAGGCGCCGGTTCATGTCGACGACTTCCTGCTTCGCGACGCCGAGCCGATGCGCGATCAGGGCGACCTGATCGTCGCGCAGATCGCCTTCGTCGAGCGCGGAGATGCGGCTTTTCGCCTTGCGCAGGTTGAAGAACAGCTTCTTCTGACTCGCGGTGGTGCCCATCTTCACGAGCGACCAGGAGCGCAGGATATATTCTTGAATTGACGCGCGGATCCACCACATAGCGTAGGTGGCGAGCTTGAACCCTTTGTCGGGCTCGAATCGCCGCACCGCTTGCATCAGGCCGACATTGCCTTCGGAGATCACTTCGCCGATCGGCAGGCCGTAGCCGCGATAGCCCATGGCGATCTTGGCGACGAGACGCAGGTGGGAGGTGACGAGCTTGTGCGCGGCGTCGCGGTCGTCATGCTCGCGCCAGCGCTTGGCGAGCATGTATTCTTCCTGCGGCTCCAGCATCGGGAACCGCTTGATTTCGGCGAGATAACGAGCCAGGCCGGATTCGCCGGCGATGACTGGGAGAGCGGCGGCCATATTGGTCCTCCTGACGACGGTCCGGATTCAAGGTCCGGGCGTCGGCGCGCCAAAGGGCGTGCGTTGCAGCATATAGTTCGGCCAACCGTGACCGAAAGAGGGCGTTTTCACGACGCCGGGCGCCACTTGCATGAATGTTCGGTCATGAATCGGTAATTCGGCGCGCTCGTTTCCCCGTCGGCTATACGCGCAACGCCCTTTCAAGTTCCAGGAAATCCTGCGGCGGCGGGCGTTCGAACAGCATCGATTGTGAGGTTACGGGATGCTCGAATCCGAGCGTCTGCGCGTGCAATGCCTGCCGATTAAGTGCGGCCAGCGCCGCCCGCGCGCCCTCGTCGAGCCGGTTCGCCTTGGTCTTGAACCCGGCCCCGTAGAGCGAATCGCCCAGCAGCGGATGGCCGAAATGGGCGAGGTGGACGCGGATCTGATGTGTGCGCCCGGTCTCCAGCCGGCAGCGCAGCCGCGCCGCCGCGCCGAGGGGCTCCTCGACCTGCCAATGCGTCACCGCATGGCGTCCACGCCCGGGCGGCACCACCATCATGCGCTCGCGCGAGTGCGGGTGGCGGTCGAGCGCGGCCTCGATCACGCCGGAGCGGGCGGGAAAGGCGTTCCAGGCCAGTGCGACATATTCGCGCGCCAGCGAACCGGAGCGGCCGTGGTCGGCGAACAGTTCGGCCAGCCCGCGATGCGCCGCGTCGGTCTTGGCGACCACCAGCAGCCCCGAGGTGTCCTTGTCGAGCCGATGCACGATGCCCGGCCGCTTGACGCCGCCGATGCCCGACAGCGACGCGCCGCAATGGCGGATCAGCGCGTTGACCAGCGTGCCGCCGGGATGGCCGGGGGCGGGGTGGGTGACGAGCCCGGCCGGCTTGTTGACAATGATCAGCCATTCGTCCTCGAACACGACATCGAGCGCGATGTCCTCGCCGACGACGGCGGTTTCCTCCGGCTCCGGCGCGGCGAGCGTCACCACCGCGCCGGGGCTGAGCTTTTTCGCCGCGTCGCGCGCCGGGGCGCCGTCGACGGCGACGCAACCCTGCTCGATCAGCGCCTTGAGCCTGGTGCGGGAAAACCCCTCCGCCGTGTGGCTGAGGAAGCGGTCGAGCCGCTCGCCCGCCGCCTCCGCCGCCACCTCGAACGTCGAAATTTCGCTCACGTCGCCTCGCGGGCGCGCCGGCGCGCCCGCGGCGCCGCGTTTTCCTGCGCGGGGGGCGACACCAGCGGCCCCAGCGCGGCGACGATCGCCTCCACGCTCGGCCGCTCGCCGGGCCGGTGGCCGTCGAGCGCGCGGCGCATCGCCGTGATATGGGCGGGCTTGTTGCCGCAACAGCCGCCGACGACGCTCGCGCCGCAATCGACCGCCAGCCGCGCGTAATCCGCCATCAACTCCGGCGTGCCGGAATAATGGATATGCGCGCCATGCCATTGCGGCACGCCGGCGTTGGCCTTGGCGATCACCTTCGCCTCGGGCCGGCGCGCCGTCATGCCGAGGATGGAGACGAGCAGATCGGCGGCGCCGACGCCGCAATTGGCGCCGAAGGCGAGCGGCGGCGTCTCGAACCCCTCGAACATCTCGGCGTAGGCGTCGGGCGAGAGGCCCATCATGGTGCGCCCGGCGGTGTCGAAGCTCGCCGTCGCGGCATAGGGCATGCCGAGCGTCGTCGCGGCGCGGGCGGCGGCGCGGATTTCCTCCGGCGCCGACATGGTCTCGATCCAGACGACGTCGACGCCGCCTTCCTTCAAGCCCTCGATCTGCTCGATGAAGGCGTCGGTCGCCTCCGCCTCGGTCAGCGGCCCCAGCGGCGCCAGGAGATCGCCGGTCGGGCCGACCGATCCGGCCACCACCACCCGCCGCCCCGCCTTGTCGGCGACCTCGCGCGCGATTTCGCCCGCGAACCGGTTGAGTTCGCGCACGCGGCCTTCCAGTCTGTGCAGCATCAGCCGGCGCCGGTTGCCGCCGAACGAATTCGTGAGAATGATGTCCGCGCCGGCGTCGACGAAGGCTTGATGCAGCGCGCGGATTTTCGCTGGCTCGGCCTCGTTCCACAATTCCGGCGTTTCGCCGGCGGCGAGGCCCATTTCGAACAGATTGGTGCCGGTGGCGCCGTCCGCGAGCAGCGGGCGACCTTCGGCAAGCAGGGTTTGCAGCATGGAACGGGTCTCGGGGCAAAGTTCGCGCCGAGATAGAGGCGCGCCGCCCCGGCCGCAAGTGAGCGGCGTAAAGTTTGCGGCCGCGGCGCGCGAAACGGGGCGCCGCATTACGTAATTTAACACTTGAGCGGCGCACGGCCGCGCGGCGGTTTGCGCGCGCGACTTGATTTATATCGCGCGGGCGGTCAAAGGCGGCGGGCTATGGCGTCTCAGAAGAATTGAGATAGTGCAGGCCGGCGCTGCGAAAGCGCGCGATCGGCATCGGCGAGGTCCTGGCGTTGGCGCACGGGGCTTGGAGGGTCATGTGAAGGTTCTTTTTGTCAGCGATAGCCTCGGGGCTCCTATTCCGCAGCGCGGCATTCACAATTTCAGCATGTCGCTGATCGAAAATCTCAAGGCGCAGGGGGCGGTGGTGGACCTCCTGGTCGAACGCCCGCCCGGGCGGTGGTTCGCGGGCAGGATGAAATCAAAAGTCGTCGACCTCGGGGTGACGAAGAAATCAGTCGCGCTCGCGGACGTATTTCGCTTTTTTGGCAACAATAGGTACGATACGGGTTGGATCAATCGCGCGGCTGAGCGACGTTTTGCGCCTCGAACGCTCCTAAAGCTGGCAGGCTGGGCTTTCGTCGGCTTCGTAAGACGTTGGGCCGGGCCGCCTTTAACGGTGGAGAACGACCCCAAGCTGGTCGATTTCGTGCCGGCCACCGCCTACCATCTGACCATGCCGGACAATTTCGTGGTGGCGCCGTCGGTTTACACCGAAATGGTGCTGCGCGCCGCCTGGGGCCTGCCGCCCGACACGGTCGACGCCACCGGCTACGACCTCGTCATCGTCGACACGCCGATGTATTTCAAGGTCGCGGGCATCGACTCGAAATTCATCGTCTCGGTGGTGCATGACATCATCCCGCTGCGCGATCCGATGATGACGCCCTTCTGGCGAAATCTGTTCTTGAAGAAAATCGAAGGCGTGTTGGCGCTGAAGCCGAATTTTGCATTTGTCTCCGAATACACACGCGATATCTTCAAGCAGGGCTTCCCCAATTACAAGCTGCGGCGCAGCTTCGTCTATTATCCGACCCTGCGCAAAGGCGTGGTGCGGCGCGCGATGGCGGCGACGAGCGTGCAACACATGCGCTACGCGCCGCCCGAACTCGCCAATATCGAGCGGAGCGTCGAACTCCAGGACCGCATCGACCGGGAGCGCATTTACGAAAGCGCGATGGAGCGACGCGTCGCGGCGATGGCGCGCTACCAGCGTATAACGCAGGTGCAGGACGCCTATATGCGGCTCGGCTGGAACTCGACGCTGCCCTATTTCGTCACCGTCGTCTCCGACGAACCGCGCAAGAACATCGGTCTGCTGATCAAGGCGTTCATCGCGCTGAAGGGCCGCGCCAATATGGTCGTGCTCGGCAACGTCGACGGCCGCCGCTATATCGGCGACGACGCCAACGCGATGGGCCATATCCGGTTCACCGGCTATATCGCGGAGAGCGAGAAGGCGCGCATCCTGGCCGCCTCCGACGGCATGATCTTTCCGAGTTTCACCGAGGGGTTCGGCATTCCGATCACCGAGGGCGCGCTCTACAGCAAACCGGTGCTGTGCTCCGACATCGAGGTGTTCCGTGAGGTGGCGGCCGAGGAGGCGTTCTATTTCGACCCCTATCGCGAAGATACGCTGGTGGCCGCCGTCAATGCCGTGATCGGCGCGCCGGAGGAGGCGAACGCCCGCGCCGCGCGGTTGAAGGCGCGCGTGCTGGAGCGCTTCACGATGGAGGGCGCGGCCGCGCGGTTAAAGGCGTTTTTGCAGGAGGCGGGACTTTCGCCAAAGGCGACGTAGCGGTTTCTTTAACGTCGCCGGGCCATTCCTTATCGTCAACGATCTGTTCGACAAGGCGCGCCGGTGGACCTCAAGGAAATCGACATTCTCGCCGACGGCATCTCGGCGCATTGGTATTACCGCGCCAAGGCCGAGGCGATGCGGCGGCTGCTGGAGGGCGAGGGCGCGCGCGGCGTGCTCGACGTCGGCGCCGGCTCCGGCTTTTTCTCGCGCCATCTGCTGGCGACGACCGGGGCGGCGCAGGCGTGTTGCGTCGATCCCAGCTACGAGGCCGACCGCGACGAGACCGAAGCCGGCAAGCCGCTGCGTTTCCGCCGCAGCGTCGCGGCCAGCGACGCCGATCTCGTGCTGATGATGGATGTGCTGGAGCATGTCGACGACGACGTCGGGCTGGCGGCCGAATATGTCGGCAAGGTCCCCTCCGGCGCGCGCTTTCTCGTCTCCGTGCCGGCGTTCCAGTTCCTGTGGAGCGGGCATGACGTGTTTCTGGAGCATCGCCGCCGCTACACATTGCCGCAGATCGAGCAGACCGTCGCCCAGGCCGGGCTCGAAGTCGTCGCCGGCAATTACTATTTCGGCGGCGTGTTCCCGCTCGCCGCCGGCATAAGGATGGCGCAGAACCTGCGGGGCCAGGCGGCGGGCGAGGCGCGCTCGCAGTTGAAGCGCCACCATCCGCTCGTCAACGGCGCGCTGTCGGCGGTATGCGCTTTGGAGGCGCCGTTGCAGCGCTGGAACCGCGCCTTCGGCCTTTCCGCCTTCGTGCTGGCGCGAAAGCCCTGACTTCGCGCGCGCCCTGTCGTATGCTGGCGGCTTGGCACAGGCGGGAGGAGCGCGCATGGCGCGGGATGTGTTTCTCGGGCTCGACATTGGCACGTCGTCGGTCAAGGCGCTGCTGATCGACGCCGAACAGCGCGTTGTCGCCGAAGCGACCGCCGCGCTCGACGTCTCGCGTCCGCATCCGCTGTGGAGCGAGCAGAACCCGGACGATTGGGTGGAAGGCGTCGAGGCCGCCGTGCATACGGTGCGCCGCCACGCGCCGGAAGCCTTCGCCCGCCTCGCCGCCGTGGGCCTCAGCGGCCAGATGCACGGCGCGACCTTTCTCGACGGCGCCGACAAGCCGCTGCGCCCGGCGATCCTGTGGAACGACGGCCGCTCGTCCGCCGAATGCTGGGAATTGGCCCGCCGCGTGCCCGATTTTCTCAAGCGCGCCGGCAATCTGGCGATGCCCGGCTTCACCGCGCCGAAGGCGATGTGGGTCGCCAAACACGAACCGGCCGTGTTCGCCGCTGCGCGGCGCATCCTGCTGCCGAAGGATTATGTGCGGCTAAAGCTGTCGGGCGCGGCGGTCAGCGAGATGTCCGACGCCGCCGGCACGCTTTGGCTCGACATCGCCGGGCGGCGCTGGGACGAGGAGCTGATCGCCGCCAGCGGTCTGACGCTCGCGCATATGCCGGCGCTGGTCGAAGGCTCCGAAGTCTCCGCCTATCTGTCGCCGGAGGTCGCCGCGTCCTGGGGGCTGGCGGGGCGCCAAATCCCGATCGCGGGCGGGGGCGGCGACAATGCGGCCTCCGCGGTCGGGGTCGGCGCGATCGAGGCGGGCGAGGGTTTCGTCTCGCTCGGCACTTCGGGCGTGATCTTCTCCGTCACCGACAAATATGTGAGCCTGCCGCAACGCACGCTGCACGCCTTCTGCCACGCCTTGCCGGGGCGCTGGCACGGCATGTCGGTGATGCTGTCGGCGGCGGCCTCGCTCACCTGGGCGGCGCAACTCATCGGGCGCGGCGACCGGATCGGCGATTGCGTCGATGCGGCGGAAGCTTTTGGGCGCGATCCCGCCGCGCTCAACGCCGCGCCGATTTTCCTGCCCTATCTCTCGGGCGAGCGCACGCCGCATAACGATCCCGCCGCGACCGGCCTGTTCGCCGGCTTCACCGCCAGCCACGGCGCCGAGGCGCTGCTGTTTGCGGTGATGGAGGGTGTCGCGTTCTCGTTCGCCGACGGCGTCGACGTGCTGCGCGAGGCGGACGCCGCGCCGAAGATTCCGCTGCTGGTCGGCGGCGGCGCGCGCTCGGGCTACTGGGGCCAGATGATCTCCGACGTGACGGGGCTGTCGATCGACCTCGCCGCCGGGGCGGAAGCCGGCGCGGCGCTCGGCGCGGCGCGGCTCGCGATGCTGGCGGCCAAGGCCGGCGAGGAGCGCGCGATCTGCGCCCGGCCGCAGACGCAGCGCCGCTTCACGCCCGACCCCGCCCGCGCCGCGCTGCACGCGCCGCGATTGGCGCGCTACCGGGCGCTGTATGGGGCGGAGAAGGCGGCGCGGGGGTGACCCAATTTCGCCGCCGCCTATTTACACAACTTGCCGGTCAACGAACGGTTTGCCCACTTGATGACGATCGCGCTACCCTCTTGCGTAAACTCAACCGGGCCGCGGCCCGTCCGGTTGTTTGACCAGTCGATAGTGTCGCCTGCCAGATGCGCCCAGCTTCCGAACTTTTTGCCGCCTTCCACATAGTCGCCGTTGGGTAGAAAGACGGAGGTTCGGCCGTTGCTCCAGCAAATTTTGTGGCCAATCAAACTGTCGAAAACCTGCGAATACGCCGCGACTGGCATGAGGCAAAGCATTAAAGAAATAAAAATCGTGCGCATTGACCCCTCCCGTTGCTTTATCCCGCACCGTAACTGTAGTCGAAAAGTCGTACAAGCCCCAAATTTTAAGGCCACCGCACCGTCGGCGGCATCGAGGACAGGATCGAATCGACGTTGCCGCCGGTTTTGAGCCCAAAAATCGTGCCGCGGTCGTAGAGCAGGTTGTACTCGACATAGCGCCCGCGCCGCACCTGCTGCTCCTCGCGGTCGGCCGCCGTCCAGGGCTTGGCGTAATTGGCGGCGACGATGTCGGCATAGGCGGCGACGAAGCTTGAGCCGACGTCGCGGGTGAAGGCGAAATCGGCGTTCCAGTCGCCGCCGTCGAGGTAATCGTAGAAAATGCCGCCGATCCCACGCGGCTCGTTGCGGTGCTTGAGCCAGAAATACTCGTCGCACCACGCCTTGTATTTGTCATAAGGCGCGGCGTTACGCTCGCAGGCGCCGCGCATCGCCGCATGGAAGGCGAGCGAATCCGGGTCGTCCTGCGTGCGCCTCCGGTCGAGCACCGGGGTGAGGTCGCCGCCGCCGCCGAACCACGCCTTCGACGTCACCACGAAGCGCGTGTTCATATGCGCGGTCGGGACGTTCGGGTTCCAGGGATGGGCGATCACCGACAGGCCGGCGGCCCAGAAGCGCGGGTCGTCCTCGGCGCCGGGGATCTGCTTGGCGAAGTCCGGCTTAAACGTCCCGTGCACCACCGAGACATGCGCGCCCATCTTCTCGAACACGCGGCCGCGCAGAATCGCCATGCGGCCGCCGCCGCCCTCGGCGCCGTCATGATTCGTGCGCGTCCAGTCCTTCGGTTCGAATCGGCCGGGCGTCGTGGCCTCCGCCGCGAACGGCCCCGGACAGTCGCGCTCCAGCCGCTCCATTTCGGCCAGCAGGCGCTGCTGCAACTGCGCGAACCATTGCGCCGCCGCGTCCTTGCGCTGCGCCAAATCCATCGTCGGGCTCCTGGTTTTTCCGCACTGTAGGGGCAATGAGGCTGACAGAAAAGCCATGACGCCGCCGGGGATCGAAAAACCGCAAAAATATTGGGCGCCGCGCTCACGCAATAGGCAAGTATCGAAAAACACATGGAAATGTTGCGGCCGGGGCGAGAATCCGATTGCTATTTCGCAACGCAACATTATCGTGACGCTATGCGCAATTCGCATGGGTTGGGCGAAGGACGCGAGCCATGGGTTCCAAGTTACGCAAAGGGCAGCGCCTGCGCCCGCTGCACGCCGCCTTCGCCGAGCGGGAATGGGGCGTGCCCGGCGACGCGGTCGGCACGGTGCTGTGCTGCTATCGTCTCGACCGCGCCGAGGCGGTCGACCGGGTCGACGTCGAATTCAGCTCCGGCAAAAGAGTGTGGGGCGCGCCGGCGACGGCGTTTCTCGTCGTCGGCGAGCCCAAGGCGGCCGGCGTCCATTAAACCGCGAAGATCTTCCCCGGATTGAACAGGTTCTGCGGATCGAACGAGGCTTTCACCCGCCGCATCAGGTCGAGCGCGTCGGCGCCGTGCTCGACGTCGAGATAGGGAATCTTCTTCTGGCCGACGCCGTGCTCGCCGGTGCAGGTGCCGCCCATGCCGATCGCGCGCAGCGCCAGCCTCTTGCCGAACGCCTCCGCCTTCTCGATCTCGCTGCGCAAATTCATGTCGATCAGCGGCGAGACGTGGAAATTGCCGTCGCCGACATGGCCGACGATCGGCGCGATCAGGCCGCTTTCGGCCAGGTCGGCCTGAGTCTCCTCGACGCAATCGGCGAGCCGCGAGATCGGCACGCAGACATCGGTGGCGAAGGCTTTCGCGCCGGGGCGCAGGCCGAACGAGGCCCAATAGGCGTCGTGGCGCGCCTGCCACAGTTTCGTGCGCTCCTCTGGGTTGGTGGTCCAGGCGAACGGCCCGCCGCCGTTGCCCTCAGCGATCTCGGCGAAGCGCTGCGATTGTTCGGCGAC
Source organism: Pseudomonadota bacterium (assembly GCA_028876585.1). Next base: position 17,848 of record JAGWRL010000204.1, read on the forward strand.
GCTCGCCTCGCTGCCGTGGAATTCGAGGAACAGCATCGGCGAATCGGGCAGGCCGAGTTTTGAGTAGGCGTTGCACGCCTGCACCTGCAACCGGTCGAGCAATTCGATGCGCGCCACCGGAATGCCGGACTGGATCGTCTCGATCGTCGTCAGGCAGGCCGAGCGCACGTCGGGGAACGGGCAATGGCCGCCGGAGATCGATTCGGGGATGCCGGCGAGTTTCAGCGTCACCTCGACGATCACGCCGAGCGTGCCCTCCGAGCCGATCATCAGCCGCGTGAGATCGTAGCCGGCGGAGGACTTTTTCGCCCGGCGCGCCGTCGATATCACTTCGCCGTTGGCGAGCACGACTTTGAGCGACAGCACATTGTCTTTCA
>JAGWRL010000003.1 GCA_028876585.1 Pseudomonadota bacterium
AACGCCACCACGGCGCTGCGCCGCGGCAGGCGGGACAGCTTCTTGTGCCCGGCATAGGTCAGGGTGGAGAAGCGCGGCCGGCTGACATGCTCGGCCTCCGGCACCAGGCGGCGGATCAGCGGCCGCATGGTCTCGGCGCCCAGGAACATGGTCTCCCGGGTGCCGCGGGCGTTCAGCAGCCGGTCGGTGAACACATGGCCGCGCTCGCGGTCGGCGCAGAGCTGGATTTCATCGACGGCGAGGAAATCGACCTCGCGGTCGAGCGGCATCGCCTCGACCGTGCACACCCAATAGCGCGGGTTGGTCGGCACGATCTTTTCCTCGCCCGTCACCAGCGCGACCGAGCGCTCGCCGCGCGCCTTGACGATGCGATCGTAAATCTCGCGCGCCAGCAGCCGCAGCGGCAGGCCGATCATGCCCGAGGCGTGCGCCAGCATCCGCTCGATCGCCAGATGCGTCTTGCCGGTGTTGGTGGGGCCGAGCGCGGCGACGACGCGCGAGACGCGGTCGTCGGGCCGGTCATGCGCCGACAAAGGGGCGGGGTCGCTCAGGGAGGACGCGGGCGGCCGGAACATCTCGGGGTGAGAGATAGGGTCGGGGGGTGTTTATGTCAAAGGCGGGGGACGGCCGCTGCCGCGATTCCCCCCCGCCCTTCCCGCCTGCCCCGCAAACAGGCTAAACCCGCACGACGCCCATCGCCTTCAGGACGCCCTCATGCGAGCCCTCAGCTTTGCCCTGTTCCTCGCCTTCGCCACGCCGGCTGTCGCCACGCCGCCCGCCGCCCCGTTCCACACCAAGGCGCCCTATGCGTTGCTGGTCGATCAGAACACCGGCAAAACGCTGTTCGCCAAGAACGCCAACGCCAATATGGCGCCGGCCTCGACCACGAAAATCCTCACGGCGGAGGTGATCTTCAGCCTGCTCGCCTCCGGCAAGCTCAGCATCGACGACAGTTTCCCGATCTCCGCCCACGCCGCCACCGAAGGCGACGCGAAATCGGGCGGCTCCAGCATGTTCGTGGCGGCGGGGACGCGGATCAAGATCGACGATCTCTTGAGCGGCATGTTGACCGATTCCGGCAATGACGCGGCGATCGCGCTCGCCGAAGGGGTCGCGGGCAGCGAAGCGAAGTTCGCAGGCCTCATGAACGCCCATGCGCGGGCGATCGGCATGGCGCATTCCCGTTTCGCCAATCCCTGGGGGCGGGCGGGCAACCGCGTAACGGCGAACGACATGGCGCGGCTGGCGGCCTACGTGATCGCCACTTATCCCCAATATTACAAATATTTCGGGCTGCCGGAATTCACCTGGAACGGCATCCGGCAGCAGAACCGCAACCCGCTGCTCGCCGACGGCGCCGATGGCCTGAAGACCGGCCATCTCGCCTCCAGCGGCTTCGGCCTGGTCGCCTCCGCCGTGCAGGGCGGCCATCGGCTGATCCTGGTGCTGAACGGCCTGAAATCCGAGCGCGACCGCGCCAGCGAAGGCCGCCGGCTGCTGGAATACGGCAAGGCCGCGCTCGCCGGCGGCTGAGGCGGCTCAGACCGAGGCGTCGTCGAACATGTAGAGATCGACGCCGCCGGAGGCGAAATTCGGGAGATCGCCGGCCGCCGCCGCGCCCTCGGCGCTGCCGAGCCCGGCCTGAATGGCGGCGAGGCTGTCGAAGGTCAGCGTCGCGACGAGATGGATGTTGGAGGCGCCCGCCGGCGTCCCCACCGTGCCCTTGCTGACGCGGTAGCTGCGCAGGCCGGGGATTTTTTTGGCCAGCGGAATATGCGTCGCGGCGTAATATTTGTCGAAAGCGGCGGGGTCGGCGGGGGTTTTGTAGAGCACGAGCAAGGTCGCCAAAGCGTTTCTCCCAGAGGTGGCCGGTTCAATCCGGCGCCGCGCCGAACCTAGCCGGGCCCCGCCGCCCCGGCAAGCCGGCCGCCGCGCGCGATTCGGCCCCGATTCGTTGCCGCTCCGTCGCGGTTTGCGCCAGATCGGGAGCGCGCGCCGGCGGCGGCCGGGCAAAGCGTTAACCATGACCGCAATTCGCCCTTGCCGCGCCGGCGCCAGCCGCCCGGCGTCGATTCGCTCCCGATTCGTTCGGCTTCCGTTGCGCCGGGGGTCAAACTGGCGCAAGCGGCGGCGCCCGCCGGCGCCAAATCGTCAACCGCGCGGCTACCAATCGGCGTTGCGGCCGCGCGTGTCGACGTGAACGAAGGTCGGGTAGGTCCCCACGCCGCCGGCGAACACGCCCTCGTTGCGCATCTGCTTCAGCGTTTTCGCCCATTCGATCGGATGGGTTCCGTTTTGCACGACAAAATCGACCGCGCCGAACCGCAGATGCTGGCTGTTGGGCTTGCCGCCGATCAGGCTGTTGTAGGCGCGGTTGCGATAAACGCTGTCGAACACGATTTTGGGCGAGCCGAGACGGGTCTTGAGCGCCGCCAGCACCTGAGCCGTCTTGAGAATATTGGGCCACAGCGACGCGGGCGGGTCGGAGTTCTTGTGCGCGTGCGCATCCGAATTGCCGCGGAAGAAGAACATTTCCACGGGAAAGGCGTCGTAATCGGGCAGATTGGCGCGGAACCAGGCGACGAAATCGGCCCGGGTTGCCGCGCCTGCGGGGTCCGGCGGCGCGATGGGGACGGGCGGCGTCGGCGCCGGGTCTTTCTCGTCGCCCTCGGAGGCGTCGGAAAAGCTTTCGCCGACTTTTTCGATCAGCGGCCGCGTGACCGCGTCGGCGGCGGCAAGCACGTTGGTCAACCGCGACAACACCGCGCGCACCGAACCGCCCGCCAGCACCGGCGAAACGTCGCCGCCCTTGAGGAACGCGGCGATCTGCTCCACCAAATAGGGCGTCACCCCCCCTTCCACCCGCGCGATGACGCGCAGCACCGCCGCCCGCGCATCGAAATCGGAGCCGATCGGGGTGTTGGCGTCGATATTGCCGAACGTCTTGAACAATTTGGCGTATTGCTCGGGATTATTGCCGCCGTCGCCGAGCGGGGCCCATTTCTTCGCGATCTGCGTCGGCGTCGTCAGCCCCTGCATGACATAGGCGTCGAGATTGCGGTTGGCGGCGCGGAAGCCGTTGGCGACGTTATTGAAGATCCCGTAATGGCCGCTATCGGCCCCGACATAGCCCGGTTGCTTCTGGGTGAAGGGAAAATCCCTCAGATTGCCGGGATTGTTGTTGCGGAAGTTGCGTGGCAGCTTCCCCACCAGCGGCGGCGCCTGCTCGGCCGGCGCGGCCGGCGCGCTCGATTCGAAATAGTTCTTGTAACGCAACAGGATCTGATCGGCGGTCTGCCGTCCCGGCGGCGCGCCGGCGAGGGCGGCCGCGACCTTGTCCTTGAACGTCGCATCGGGCGCGCTCAGGCAATCGGCGGCCGCTTTCGGGCCGATCATCTGCGCCAGCCAGAGTTCGACCGCCGACGGCGTGCGCGCGAGCAGATCGGACAGCTCGCCCAGCGCGGCGGCCGACATCACCGCCGCCACATCGCATTGCGCCCGCCAGTCGAACACGCTGTCGAGCGCAAAACTCCCGTCCAGCGGCGGCGCGCGATAATTGTCTTTCCACTCGGCGTCGAGGAAATCGAACGGCCCGTGTTCGAGGCCGCCAAGGCCGATGCTGATGTCGGATCGCGTCTTCGCGACCGCCGCGAGGTAATGCGGATAGGCGCCGTAATCGAGCGCCGAACGCCAGCACTGGAAACAGAACTTGTCGACGTCGATCGGTATCGCCGTGTTGGTTGAACTGTCGAACGGCGCGTCGAACAGCCACCCCTGCATGGCGCCGCCGCCCACCAGCGCGCGCACATGCGCCCATTTCGCCGGCGAGGCGTGGAACGGCCAGGGCGAGGGCGGTTCGAGCAATTGCACTTGCGTGCCGGCGAAAACGAATTCGCCCGAACCCGGCTTGTCGGGATCGTCGTGAAGTTCGGCGTCGTCTGTGATCTTGGGCAATGCCGCCTCCCTGGGTCGTCAACTCCCGCGAAATATTCATTTGCAAGCGAAGTTCGTCGCGTCCTTGATGCGCTGAATGCAAATCGCCAGGGTCTGATCCAGGCTTTCATTGGCGGTGGGATCGGCGAGTTGCTTATCGACGAGATGGCGGTAATTGGCGATCGCCTGCCGCGCCGTCGCATCGAGCGATTGCAATGTCTGCCCCGCAGGCACGACGTCCGGCGCCTTGGCGAGCCTGCCGAGGAAATGCGCGGTGAAGTCGGCGACAGTCACTCCTGGCGGGGGCGTGAACCAGCCGATTTCAAAAGCGTTGTTGAATTCGGGCGAACATTTCGCCTCCTGCAGCGCGTTGAGATCGTCGCGCGTGAACGGCCCGGCGGGCGCATCCGGGCCGCGCTTCTGGCGCCCGCGCAGATATTGGTCGAACGCGGCCCGGGTCGCGTCGTCGAACTTGCCCGATGGGTCCTTCAGGCAAACGGCGGCCTGCAACGACCGCAATGAGCGCGGCGTCAGTTGCTTCTCCGCGAGGGTGATCGCGCCTTCGGGCGGCAGCGAGGCGACCCGCGTCGGCGCCGGCGGCAGCGGCTGATCGACGCGGGTTTGCGGCAGGTCGCGCAGATATTCGGCCACCGGCGCGGATTTGCGCACGCTGCGCGCACCCCCGGCGCCGATGACGGCGTTGCCTTTGTCCAGCGCCGCGGAGCCGCCGCGTTCGAACAGCGTCACGGTCGCGTTGACCTCGGTCTCGATCGTGGCCGGCATGCAGATGCGCAGGTAGGAGCGCAGCACGTAGATCGCGGCCGGGCGGTTGTTGATGACCGCGCCCTTGATCGTCATGCGAAAGTTCGTCTGCCGCGCGAGCACGTAGGATTGGATGGTCGCCGAATTGATCTCGTAGATCAGCCGCGAGTTGATGTTGGTGAAGCTGCTGGCGGCCAGGCCGACCGCGATCGCGGCGAGCTGGATCGGCCCCGTGCCGACTTTGGTGACGCCCATCACCGTCGTCGCGGCGACGCCGAGATCGGAAAATTCCTTCAAGATCCCCGGCGTCGATCGCTTGCGCTCGTCCAGCCAGGCCAGATAGGCGTCGCAGCGACGGTCGATGTCGTTCATGCCGGCCTGGACGAACAGCGCCCACGCATCGGAGTTCACATCGGAAAAGTCGCAGCGCGGCGCGCCCTCCGCGCCGGCGACCGGCAAGCCCGCCAACTGGCAGATGTAGCCGGAATAGTTCAATTCCGACTGCGCCGAAACGGCCGCATCCTCGCTGTAAACGTTGGTGCCGATGGCGTCGGTCAGGAACGGCGATTGCGAACTGGGCGAACAGGCGCACAAAGCGGCGCAAAGCGCGGATATGGAGAGAAATTCCCGCATCCCTTCCCCCCGGATTGCAAATATCGGCCCGACCGCGCGCCGCAGCCCCGTTCCTGAAGAAAAATTTAGCCAAGTCGAACTATAAACATTGCGACTGTCAAGCACATTAACGAAATCGATCTGCAATCCGCCGCGTCATGCCGTTGCATTTCTATCCCTCCGGCGGCGTTGCAAGTTGTGCGTCACGCCGTCGTAGAATGGCGCCGTGGGATGCTTGCGGCGCGAAAGCGATCCGGCCGCTCGCCCGCGTCTGGCGGGGGATTGCGGAGAAGCCTTTGCAAACCGCCGAGGCTCGCCTATATGGAGAGCGCCGCTCGCAAGGGCGGCTACGGCGATAAATGGACATCGGAATAGGTCTTTCGGACCCGGGGGCGGTACCCGGCGCCTCCACCCAAGCCCAGCACGAGCCTGGGTTTCGGCGGGGGCGAAATAGGTTCGACGGGGGACCTAAAGGGTGATCTTTCGCTCGGCATGATACCGCCGTTATCGGGTCAAACCTATAGTTGCGAATGACAACTATGCTCCGGTGGCCCTCGCTGCGTAATGCAGCGCTGGTACTGGGAATCAAGTCCTAGGGGTTTGCACTTCTAGGCGGGGTCCGGAGGCGCCTGGCAACAGAAGCCTCCACTTCTCTTGAGCACTTGGTCATGCGGATGCGGAAAGGCGGGCGGGGCGTCCACGACGGGCCGAGTGTCGGTCATTGCAATGGCCCGGCCGCTCGGCTAATTCT
>JAGWRL010000205.1 GCA_028876585.1 Pseudomonadota bacterium
CCGCGCCAGAGGCCGCGCCCACGCCCACGCCCCTGCCAGCGGCGGCGGCGGCGCGCGAGAAACCCGCCGTTCGCCCGTCGCCTCCCGCGGCATCCAAGCCGCATCCCCATCCGGCTGTGGTCCAACACAAGCGCCCGAAGGCCGCCGCCGGTCACCCGCAAGGCCACAGGGAAAGGGACGCGGCGGCGAAGGCCAGACCCGCCGGCGGTTCGGCGGAGCAGCCATTTTGCGCGCCCGGCTTCACGAAGATACGCGATCCCAAGAATCCCTTCGGGTTCGACGCGTTCATCTGCGCTCCGAACTGAAGGCGCCGCCGCCAGGTCGTCCTGACGCCAAATCGCGGCCCGGCGAAAGCGCGCGCGAGGCGTTGGCTTTCGCCGGCGCGCCCATTAAGCTGGCCGCCGAGGAGCGCCCATGACCCTGTTCGATCTCACCGGCAAAGTCGCCGTCGTCACCGGCTCGTCGCGCGGCATCGGCCGGGCGATCGTCGAGCGGCTGGCCGAACATGGCGCGAAAGTCGTGGTGTCGTCGCGCAAGGCGGCGGCCTGCGAGGAGGTCGCCGCCGGCCTCAACGCCCGCCACGGCGAGGGCAGGGCGATGGCCATTGCCGCCAACATCTCCTCGAAGGCGGATTTGCAGCGGCTCGCCGACCAGACCGTCGCCGCCTTCGGACGCATCGACATCCTCGTCTGCAACGCGGCGAGCAATCCGTATTATGGACCGTTGGGCGGCATCGCCGACGATCAATTTCGAAAGATTCTCGACAACAACATCATCTCCAACCATTGGCTGATCGGCATGGTCGCCCCGGCGATGCGGGCGCGTAAGGACGGCGCGATCGTCATCGTCTCCTCGATCGGCGGGTTGAAGGGCAATTCCATCATCGGCGCCTATAACATCTCCAAGGCGGCCGATTTCAGTCTGGCGCGCAATCTCGCGGTCGAGTTCGGCGCCGACAATGTGCGCGTCAACTGCATCGCGCCGGGCCTGATCAAGACCGATTTCGCGCGCGCTTTGTGGGAGAATCCGGCGACGCTGCAAGCCTCCAACGCGCGCACGCCGCTCGCGCGCATCGGCGAGCCGGACGAGATCGCCGGCGCGGCGGTGTTCCTGGCGTCGCGCGCGGGCGCCTATATGACCGGCCAGACCATCGTCATCGACGGCGGCCAGACCATCACCTGATTGGAGTTCTCATGAAAGCCGTGCTGAGCCGCTCCGTCGGCGGCCCTGACAACCTCGAACTCGCCGACATCGCCGATCCGGTCGGCGGCAAGGGCGAGGTGGTGATCCGCGTCGCCGCCTGCGGGGTCAACTTTCCCGACGCTTTGATCATCGAGGACAAATACCAGTTCAAGCCGGCGCGCCCGTTCTCGCCCGGCGGCGAGGTCGCCGGCGTGGTCGAGGCGCTGGGCGAGGGCGCCACGGGGCTGAAACTCGGCCAGCGCGTGCTCGCCTCGACCGGCTGGGGCGGCATGGCGGAAAAGGTGGCATGCGAGCAGCGGCGCGTGATGCCGATCCCCGACGCGATGCCGTTCGACGAGGCCGCCGCGTTCCTGATGACCTACGGCACGTCATATTATGCGCTGAAGGACCGCGCCGGCCTGAAACCGGGCGAGACGCTGCTGGTGCTGGGCGCGGCCGGCGGGGTCGGTTCGGCGGCGGTGGAACTGGGCAAGGCGATGGGCGCGCGGGTGATCGCGGCGGCCTCGTCGCTGGAGAAGGTCGAGGCGGCCAAAAGCTGGGGCGCCGACGAAGGGCTGGTCTATCCCTCCGGCCCGTTCGACGCGGACGGACGCAGGAAACTGTCGGAACTGTTCAAGGCCGCCTGCGGCGAGAAGGGCGCCGACGTGATCTACGACGCGGTTGGCGGCGATTATTCCGAAGCCTCGCTGCGCGCGATCGCGTGGGAGGGGCGGTTCCTGGTGATCGGTTTTCCCCAGGGCATCGCCAAGCTGCCGCTGAACCTGACATTGCTGAAATCCTGTCAGGTGGTCGGCGTGTTCTGGGGCGCCTTCGCCGCCCGCGATCCCCAAGGCAATTCCGCCAACACGCGCGAATTGTTCGCGCTGTATGAGAAGGGCGCGATCCGGCCGCGGGTGTCGAAGACGTTCCCGCTCGACCAATCCGGCGACGCGATCGCCTGGGTCGCCGGGCGCAAGGCGCTGGGCAAGGTGGTGGTGACGGTGGGGTGAACGTCTTTTCCCACGTCGCGGCGGCGCTCCGCGACGAAGGCGCGGCGGCGCTGGTCAGCGTCGCAGCGGCGCGCGGTTCGGCGCCGCGCGAGGCCGGCGCGCGCATGGTGGTGCGCCCGTCCGGCGCCTTCTCAGGCACCATCGGCGGCGGCGCGCTGGAATGGGAGGCGATGGCCGACGCCCGCGACGCGCTCGTCCGGGGCCGGGGTCCGGCGGTGCGCCAGACCCGCCTGCTCGGCCCGCAACTCGGTCAATGCTGCGGCGGCCAGGTCGAACTGGCGATCGAGACGTTCGACCGCAGCGATCTGGCCGAGATCGAGCGGCTGGCGGCGGTCGAGCCGCCGTTTTCCACCCGCACGACGCTCGGCGCCGATGGGCGGTCGCGGCGCGAGATCGCCGACCCGGCGGCGGGGCGGGAGACTTTCGGCGAGGCGGCGACGCCGCTGCTGCTGTTCGGCGCCGGCCATGTCGGGCGGGCGCTGGTTCTCGCCCTCGCGCCGCTGCCGTTCCGCGTCCGCTGGATCGACGCGCGGCCGGACGCGTTCCCGCGCTACGCCCCCGCTAATGTCGAGCTGATCCGCACCGCCGCGCCGGAAGCCGAGATCGACGCCGCGCCCGAGGGCGCCTTTGTCGTGGTGATGACCCATTCGCACCCGCTCGACCTCGCCATCGTCGCGCGCGCGCTGGCGGCGGAGCGGTTCGGCTATGTCGGGCTGATCGGCTCGGCGACCAAGCGGGCGCGCTTCCTGAGCCAGATGCGGCAGGCGGGCTTGAGCGAGGCGGCGCTGGCGCGGCTCACCTGTCCGATCGGCGTTGCGGGCGTCGCCGACAAGGCGCCGGCGGCGATCGCCGCCGCCGTCGCCGCGCAATTGCTGCAAACGCGCTCAGTAGGTGGCGCGTCCGCCTGAGAGATCGAAGGTCGAGGCGGTGGTGAAGCTGTTCTCCTCCGACACCAGCCACGCCACCATCGCCGCCGCCTCGTCCACTTCGAGGAAACGGCCGCGCGGAATGCGCACGCGCATGTATTCGATCGCTTCCGGCGTCAGTTGTTCGAGGATGCGCGTCTGCGCCGTCGCCGGCGTCACGCAATTGACGGCGATGTCGAAACCCGCGAGTTCTTTGCCGAGCGATTTGGTCAGCCCGATCACGGCGGCCTTGGAGGCGGAATAGGCGGCCATGTTGGCGTTGCCCTCCTTGCCGGCGATCGAGGCGATATTGACGATGCGGCCGTAGTTGCGCGCCTTCATCCCCGGCACGACGGCGCGGTTGACGTAGAACGTGCCGTTCAGATTGATGTCGATGACCTTTTTCCACCAGCCGATGTCATAAGCGTCGAGCGGCGCGGCGGGGCCGGCGATGCCGGCCGAATTGACGCAGATCGCCACCGGCCCGCCCTCGGCCTCGGTGCGTCGCAGCGCGGCGACCACCGCCTCCGGGTCGGCGATGTCGACGGTTTGCGCGCGCGTCGCGCCGCCCAACTCGCCGCGCGCCTTCTCCAGCAGGCCGGCGTCGAGATCCCACAGCGTGACGGCGGCGCCGGAGGCGATCAGCCGTTTGGCGATGGCGAAGCCGATGCCTTGCGCGCCGCCGGTGACGACGGCGTGCTGGCCGGCGAGATCGATCTGATTCACCCGTTCCTCCCTTGAGACGCGCCCGCGACAGGTCGGGCCTTAAACGGCTTTTGAAGCAAATGGCGGCCGGCGTCGAGCCGCGCCTAATCCTGCGGCGCCGGCTTGACCGGGAAACTGACGTTCTTGGCCGCCGCCGCCGCCGCCGCATGTTCGAGCCGCGGCTTGATCGCGCTCAGCGTGCGCTCGGTCTCCGAGCGCCAGCCCGCCGGCGCGGGCTCGGTCGGCCCGTGGCCGGGTCCGGCCTCGATATGCACGACGTGGTAGCCGCGCTGCTTCAACTCGACGAGGAAGCGCGGCAGCATGTCCGCCGTCCACGTCTTGTTGTCGTGCAACAGCAACATGCCTTTCTTGGCTTTTTCCAGCCGCGCGAGGATCAGCTTCAACTCCTCGTCGGGCGTCATCTTCACCCAGTCGGAGGCCCAGAGATCGACGCCGAAGATGGCGACGTTGTTGGCGGCGAACCATTTGCGCAGATCGGCGGTGTCGGCGAAGCCGGGAAAGCGGAAGAACGGCGCGTGCAGCTTCAGCTTGGCCAGATCGTCTGGTTCGCCCTTCGAGAAATCCGCGCCATAGGCGGCGCGTTCGACCGCGATCACGCCTTTGAGAATGTCGGCGCGGGCGGCGGCGTCGCTCATGTAGCGCAAGGTCGGCTGCGGATGGCTGTAGGTGTGGAAGGCGACGTTGTGCCCCTCCTCCACCTCGCGCCGCATCAATTTGGGGTGATCGTCGGCGTTGCGGCCGATGGCGAAGAAAGTGGCGCGCACGCATTGCTGGCGCAAAGCCTCCAGCACTTGCGGCGTCGTCTTCGGGTCGGGGCCGTCGTCGAAGGTCAGGATCACCTCGTGGTCGGCGAGCGGGATGGTGTCGGGATAGGTTTTCCAGCCGACGTCGAGCCCGCCCTGCACGCCGACCTTCTGCACGCGCGAAACGCCGAGCTTGTCCGGCCCGCAGTCCGCGGCGCGGGCGGCGGGGATTGCGAGCATGGCGAGGGCGAGGCCGAGCGCGAGGCGGGCGGGGAAAATCATGCCTATCCCTGACGCAAAAGCGCTCGACGGGTCAAGCTTCAGGCGTTAACGGTTCGTTTCGGGGAAAGGTTTAAGTCTAGCGTCTGACCCTTCAAGCCGCAGAACGCCATGCCGTCCTCCTTTATGTCGCGTCTCGCCCTTCTGGCCATTCTTGGCCTTGGCCTCGCCGGTTGCGGCGGCGGCGTCTCCGACGATCCGCTCGGCTTCGTCGGCGGCGACATGCCGCGCCCGCGCGATTATCCCATCCACGGCATCGACGTGTCGAAATACCAGGGCGCGGTCGACTGGAGCGCAGTCGCCGGCAGCGGCGTGAAATTCGCCTATATCAAGGCGACCGAGGGCGGCGATCACGTCGACGCCCAGTTCCAGGCCAATTGGGCCGCCGCCAAATCGGTCGGGATTCCGCGCGGCGCCTATCATTTCGTCTATTGGTGCCGCTCGCCGCTGGAGGAAATCCGCAATTTCGAGGCGGCCGTGCCGGTCGAGGCCGACGCGCTGCCCCCCGTGCTCGACGTCGAGCCGACGCCGGAATCGAAAACCTGCCGCCGCCGTCTCGAACCCTCGCAGACCGTCGCCGACATGCGCGTGATGCTGGCGGAGATGGAGCGCTATTTCGGCAAGAAGCCGATCATCTACACCTCGGTCGATTTCTACGAGGCGATCCTGGCGGGCGGGGCGCTGAGCGAATATCCGATGTGGGTGCGCTCGACCAAATATCATCCCGCCGTGCGCTATGGCTCGCAGCCCTGGCTGTTGTGGCAATATCAGGCCGACGGCCACATTCCCGGCATCGCCGGCAAGGTGGACCGCAACGCCTTCTACGGCGACGACAAGCAGTGGCGAACCTTCCTGGCCCAGAGCCAGTGACGGACATCCGCGACGCCGCGACGCTGATCCTGATCGACCGCGCGGACGGCGGCTTCCGCGTGCTGATGGGCCGCCGTCACGCCGGCCACAAGTTCATGCCGGGCAAGTTCGTCTTTCCCGGCGGCGCGCTCGATCCCGAGGATGAGCGCATGGCGGTCGCCGGCCCGCTCGACGAGCAGGTCGCCGCGAAACTGCTGGTGCACACCCGCCGCCGCAGCCAAGATTACGCGCGCGCGCTGGCGTTGGCGGCGATCCGCGAGACGTTCGAGGAAACCGGCCTCGCGCTCGGCGTCACCGATTGCGGCGCCCCGCCAGAGCCGCCGGCCGGGGTATGGGCGCGCTTTGCCGAAACCGGCGTGTTTCCGACGCTGGAGGGGCTCGATCTGATCGCCCGCGCGATCACGCCGCCCGGCCGGCCGCGCCGGTTCGACGCGCGCTTCTTCGTCGGCGACGCGCAATGGATCGCCCATCGCGGCGAGGGCGTGATCCACGCCGAGGCCGAATTGACCGAACTGGTCTGGGTGCCGCTCGACGAGGCGCTGACGCTGGAGATCCCCAACATCACGCGCATGGTCCTGGGCCATCTGGCCGCGCTGGGTCCGGGCCCGTGGGACCGGGCGCGGCCGCGCCCGTTCTATCGCATGGTGCGCGGCAAGCACGTCGCGGAGACGATTTAGGGGGCGAACTCTGCGCCGACTGTCGCGCTGGCGGGTATCGACCCTTGGCGACCGTTTCCGCCCTCCGCCGCCCTCGTCCTGAGGCGCCGCGAAGCGGCCTCGAAGGACGTTGGGTTGGTTGCGCGACGCGCCCCCACCCCCAGACGACCTTCGCCGCCGCGCATCAAACCTCCGCTTTGAACCCGTCCATCACCCCACGAACAACTGGCGCAGGTCGCGCTTCAAAATCTTGCCGTTGGCGTTGCGCGGCAGCATCTCCTGGCGCACGATCACCCGCACCGGCACTTTGAATCCTGCGATCCGTTCGGCCGCGAAGGCGCGTAGCGCCGCCTCGGTCAGCGTCGAGCCGGGTTTGAGCGTCACCACCGCCACCGGCTCCTCGCCGAGTTCGCGATGCGGCCGGCCGACCACCGCCGCGTCGACCACGTCGGGATGGGCGGCGAGCGCGTTCTCCACCTCGACGCAATAGATGTTCTCGCCGCCGCGGATCAGCATGTCCTTGGCGCGGTCGACGATGTAGCAGAACCCCTCTTCGTCGAGCCTGGCGATGTCGCCGGTGCGCAGCCAGCCGCCGCCGAACGTCTGCTCGGTCGCCTCCGGCTGGTTCCAGTAGCCCTTGACGACCATCGGCCCGCGCACCCAAAGCTCGCCCGCTTCGCCGACGGGCAGATCCCGCCCGTTCGCGTCGACGATCCGCATGTCGCCGACCGGCAAAGCGTAGCCGCAGGTCAGCGGATGCGTCTCGTAATCCTCGCCGAGAACGATGGTGAACGGCGCCGAGGTCTCCGTCATGCCCCAGGCGGTGGCGAGTTGCGAAGCGGGCGCGGCGAGCTTCAGCCGCCGCACCAGATCGGCCGCCGCCGGCGCGCCGCCATAGGAAAAGCCCTCCAGCGACGAAGTGTCGTATTTGGCGAAATCCGGATGCTCGATCAATTGCCAGGCGATCGTCGGCACGCCGCCGACGCCGTTGACGCGCTCGCGCTCTATCACCTTCAGCGCCTCCACCACATCCCAGCGCCGCATGGTGACGAGCTTCATGCCGGCGGCGAGCATCGGGATCAGCGTCGACATGCAGCCGGTGACATGGAAATAGGGCACCGACAGCAGCGCCGATTTCTGCGCCGCCTGCGGGTCGGGCGCGGCCGGCGCCTCGCCGCGCCGCAGCGACGCCGCCGCCATGCCATAGGGCCGGGCGAACAGCGTCGAGCAGACATTGCGATGCGTGCCGAGCGCGCCTTTCGGCTTGCCGGTCGTGCCGGAGGTGTAGAAGATCGTCGCGTCGTCGTCGGGCGCCAGCTCGACGCTCGGCATATCGAACGCCGGCAGGCCGGCCCAGTCGGCGGCGCCGCCGATCAGTCGCTCCCAGCTTTCCGCCTGGGGATGATCGAGCAGGGCTGTGGCCCGGCTCACCAGCACGACGCGCAGATCAGGACAATCGGCGACAAGCGGCTTCAGGCGCTCGAACCGCTCGGCGTCGGCGACGGCGACGCGCGCGCCGGAATCCTTCAGCACATATTGCATTTCCGGCCCGGTGCTCCAGGCGTTGATCGGCACCGCGATCGCGCCGATCAGGATCGCCCCGAAGAAGGCGACCGGCCATTCCGGCAGGTTGCGCATGGCGATGGCGACGCGGTCGCCCTTGGTCAGCCCCATCGCCTGCAATTCGCGCGCGAAACAGACGGAGGCGCGGGCGAACGCCTCGAAAGTGGCGCGCTCGCCCTCATGCACCAGAAACGTGCGCTCGCCAAAACTGCGGCCGAGCAGGAACACCTCGCGCAACGTCGGCGGCGCGTGTTTCCAGACGCGCTGCCGCTCGCCCCGGATTTCCGCCTCGACCATTTCAAACGGCGCCCCCGGCGCGGTCAGCCGTCGGTGCGTCTCGGCGAGCGAAAGGGCGGGATAGGGCAAAGCTTCCTCCGGCGTCTGATTGGCTGCCGTTGAAACACGGGGCGGGGAAACTTGGCAAGGCGGCGGCGCCGACGGCGCGCGCGGGCTCGCCTCCCGCGCGCCAAATTTTCCCCTGCGCGCGCCAAGAAAAGGCCGTGCGCTCATCTTGGCTGGCCTGTCCGGCCGCGCGATTTGTAGCAGAAACCATGCTGCGCCAAAGCGTCGCCGCGCCGATCCACAATTCAATTCAGGGGCAAGCAGCGGGGATGACGGCATTATTAAATAAGAAGTCGTCGTTTCCCGTCTTCACCTTGCCGTCATTTGTCGCTATCGGCGGTTGGCAATTCTTTCCCGCTTCTCTCGAATGCGAGCGCCTATGATTCTGGGTTCCGACACCGTGCAATCCTTGCCCGGATTGCCCGATACGCAACGTCTGCCGGGCATACTCTCGCGCTACCGCGAACCCAATGTCGTCGCCAGCGTCAGGGAAATCGCCATCACGCTGGGTTGTTTCGTCGCGCTGTGGGCGGGGATGTGGGCGCTGATGCAGGTGAGCTACTGGCTCAGCCTGTTGCTGGCGGCGCCGGCGGCGGGGTTCATGGTGCGGTTGTTCATGATCCAGCACGATTGCGGACACGGCTCGTTCTTTCGCAGCCGCGCGATCAACGATTGGGTCGGCCGCGTGTTCGGCGTTTTCACCTTCACGCCCTACGATTACTGGAAGCAGACGCATTCGGCCCATCACGCCGGCGCGGGCAATCTGGAGCGGCGCGGGCTGGGCGACATCGATACGCTCACCGTCAACGAATATCTGGCGCGCGGCGCGCGCGGCAGGCTCGCTTATCGGCTGTATCGCCACCCGATCGTGATGTTCGGAATCGGCCCGGCCTATCTGTTCCTGGTGCAACACCGCGTCCCGCTCGGGTTGATGTGGGGCGCCGGCTGGAAGCCGTGGATTTCGGCGATGTCCACCAACACCGCGATCGCGATCGTGGCCTGCCTGATGATGTGGTGGATTGGTCCCGGCGCGTTCCTGATGATCCATGCGCCGGTGTTCCTGCTCGCGGCGGCGATCGGGGTCTGGCTGTTTTATGTCCAGCATCAGTTCGAGGGCACGCGCTGGGCGCATGAGGCGGACTGGAACCTGCCGCAGGCGGCGCTGCACGGCTCGTCGCACTATGATTTGCCGATCGTGCTGCGCTGGTTCAGCGCCAACATCGGCGTGCATCACGTGCATCACCTCGCCAGCCGCATCCCGTTCTACCGCCTGCGCGAGGTGCTGCGCGACTTCCCCGAACTCGCCAACGTCGGCCGCCTCACGCTGCCGCAGAGCCTGCGCTGCGTCGGCTTCGCGCTGTGGGACGAAGACGCCAACCGGCTGATCTCGTTTCGCACGCTGCGCGCCCGGCTGCGCGCCGACGCGCCGGAACTCGCCAAAGCGGCGTCGTAAGCGAGGCGCGCGCGGGCGCGCGCCTCAGGGCGCTATCGCCGCCGCGTCATTTGTTGCCGACGAGGCCGGCCAGCGCGTTGAACACCGACGTCGTGACCGCCTTGTTGGAGGCGGCTTGCGCGTCGGCCATGGCGGTCTGGGCCGCCTGGGTGGCGGTGGCCTGCGCGGCGGCGACGGCCGCCTCGTCAGCGGCAATGGCCGCCTGCGAAGCCTTCGCCGCCTGATCGGCGGCGAGCTGCGCTTTTGCGGCGGCGAGCGACGCTTGAGCCGCCTGCGAGGCTTGCTCCGCCCGCGCGAAAGCGGCGACCATGCCGACGCGGGAGTGCGTATTGGCGTGCGCATAAGCGTTCGTCGAGGCGTGCGCCGCGTTCAGGCCGCCGAGCGCGCTGGCCGTTGCGCCTTGCCCGTTCGCGCCGCCATCGTCGGACGCCGAGGCGGCATGACCGGAGCCGTTGGCGCTCGCCATGCCATGGCCGACGCCGGAGCCGCCGCCATTGCCGCCGCCGCCTACGCCCGCACCGCCGCCGCC
>JAGWRL010000206.1 GCA_028876585.1 Pseudomonadota bacterium
GCTGGAGGGATCGTGCATGTCGGGCTCGGCGACCTCGACGTAATAGAGGCGCACCACCGGATCCATCACGATCGGATGCGTCTCGGCGCGCTTGCGCACGACCTGGCGGTGGACCTGGCTCTCGGGCGGCACGTCGACGACGAGATCGCCGCAAAGCTTCGCCTGACAGCCGAGCCGGCGGCCGGCTTTGAGCGCGCCGCGCTTGTCGACGTAACGCTGCTCGACCGCGTTCCACGCCGTCGCGTGGTCGGCGCTGGAGGCGATGGCGTGTTTGGAGAACTCGCCGTCGGCGATCTCGATCTGGCAGCGCGAGCAGATGCCGCGGCCGCCGCAGACCGAATCGAGATCGACGCCGAGTTTTCGCGCGGCTTCTAGAACGCTGGTTCCGTCCTCGAACGCGCCGCGCTTGCCCGAGGGCGTGAAGACGATGCGATGCTGGGTCAAAAGCTCAACCCCGCGCCCGGCGACGGCCTTCGCGCCGTCCGCCGCCTTCGCCCTCCGGCGCCGGCTCGCGATAGGCGCGAATCCAGGCGGCGCAATTGGGGTCGTGGCCCATCACCACATCGGCGCCGAGGATCGCCTGCCGGTCCTCGGGATGCAGCGGGTTCATGATCGCCGAGGTGAGGCCGGCGCCGATCATCATCGGCAGAAAGCCGGCGTTGAGGCCGCGCCGGTTGGGCAGGCCGAACGAAAAATTGGAGGCGCCGCAGCTGGTGTTGACCTTCAATTCGTCGCGCAGGCGGCGGATCAACCCCATCAGGCGCGCGCCCGCGTCGTTGATCGCGCCCACCGGCATGACCAGCGGATCCACCACGACGTCCTCGCGCTTGATGCCGAAATCGGCGGCGCGTTCGACGATCTTCTTCGCCACCGCGTAGCGCACGTCGGGGTCCTCGGAGATGCCGGTTTCGTCATTGGAAATGGCGATCACGGCGGCGTTGTATTTCTTCACCAGCGGCAGCACCGCCTCCAGCCGCTCCTCTTCGCCGGTGACGGAATTGACCAGCGGCTTGCCCTTGTAGACGGCGAGCCCCGCCTCCAGCGCGGCGACGATCGAGCTGTCGATGGAGAGCGGCGCGTCGACCGTGTCCTGCACCAGCTTGATGCATTCGGCGAGGATTCTGGGTTCATCGGCGAGCGGGATGCCGGCGTTGACGTCGAGCATATGCGCGCCGGCCTGCACCTGCGCCAGCGCATCGGCGACCACGCCGGAATAATCGCCGGCCGCCATCGCGGCGGCGAGCAGCTTGCGGCCGGTGGGGTTGATGCGTTCGCCGATGATGACGAACGGGCGGTTGAAGCCGAGGACGACTTCGCGTTTGGCGGAGGAGATGCGGGTTTCGGTCATGGGGGGTCCATCAGATAAGAGGGGTCAGACGAGATGCTCGACGGCCTGCATCTTGGAAACGAAATCGCGCCGCCACGGCGAGCGGCCGCGCAGCACGCCGGATTCATGGACGATCTCGGAGACGTATTCTTCCTGCCGGTAGGCCATCACATGCACGCCGGCGACGCCCTTCACTTCGCGCAAGGCTTGAATCATCTCGACGCAGATCTTCTTGCCCTCGGCCTTCTGGTTCTTCGCGCCTTCGAGCCTCGTGATCACTTCGTCGGGGATATGCACGCCCGCGACGTTGGCGCGCATCCAGCGCGCCGTCTTGGCCGACGCCAGCGGCCCGACGCCGACGAGGATGAAACACTTTTCCGGCAGGCCGAGATCGTGCGCCATGCTCATGAACGAGCGCAAGCGCGGCAGATCGAAACAATATTGCGTCTGACAGAACTGCGCCCCGGCCGCGACCTTTTTGGCCAGCCGCAGCGGGCGGAAGTCGTAGGGCGGCGCGAACGGGTTCTCCGCCGCGCCGAGAAACACACGTGGCGGCGTGGTGATCTTGCGCCCCGACAGGAACCGGCCCTCGTCGCGCATCCGCTTGATGATGCCGAGCAGCGAGGTCGAATCGAGGTCGAACACCGGCTTCGCCTCGGGGTGGTCGCCGCATTGCACGCCGTCGCCGGTCAAACAAAGAATGTTGCCGACCGTCAGCGCCGCCGCGCCCAACACGTTGCCCTGAATGGCGATGCGGTTGTAGTCGCGGCAGGAGATTTGCAACACCGGCGAATAGCCGACGCGCGTCAGCAGCGCGCAGATGGCGACGCTCGACATGTGGCAATGCGCGCCCGAGCCGTCAGTGGCGTTGATGCCGTCGACCCAGCCCTCGAAGATCTTGGCGCGTTCGTAAACGTCTTCGGCGTTGGCGCTGTCGGGCGGGTTCAACTCGGCGGTGACGGCGAATTCGCCGCGCCGCAGCACCCGCTCCAGCCGCCCGCGCGAGGAATGGCCGGGCAGATCGACCAGCGGCGCGCCGGGGTCGGGACCGATGTCGTGGGGATGCGGCTCGAAGGTCACGCGACGCTCCGCGCGCGCAGGACGGCGAGCCAGGACGACTGGCCTTTGAGGCGATGGTCGATCGCCGGCTGCGGCTCGGCGATTTTATCGCCGCGCACCATCAGACGGCTGCCTTCGTAAGCTTTCACCCAGACGCAGGGCATTTCCGGATAGACCTCGCAATTGCCGTCGCCGCGCACGCCGCCGCACGGGCCGTTGCGCAAGTTCTTCGGGCAGTTCATCGGGCACGACATGCCGGTGGAGGACAGGACGCATTGACCGCACATGCGGCAGTCGAACAAGGCGCCCTTCAGCGCGCGCTCCAGCGCCGCGACCGGCCGTTCCGCCCGCGCCAGGCCGAGGCGCTGGAACAGCGGCGCCGACGCCAGCAGCGCGCGCTCAAAACCGTCGTAGAGCCGCTCCATCGCGCGCGCGTGGCGGATGCTCCACAGCCGCACGGCCGGCCAGCGCGCCGGCGGCGGCAGTTTTCCGCGCGGCTCGAACGCGCTCGGCGTCAACGGGCCGCTCACGCCCGGCCCTCGTTGGCCGCCAACGCGGCGAGTTTTGCCGCGTCATATTCGGCTTCGAGCCGCTCGGCCGCGGCCTGCGCTTCCGCTTCGAGGTCGTCGCCGCAGGGGACGGCTTCGGCGCGGCGCCAATCGGCGAGATAGGCGTCGGTGTCGGAGGCGCCGGCGCGCATCGCGGCGGCGTCGATGGCGCGGATGAAGCGCTCCGGCAATTCGCGCTTGGCGCTTTGGCGCCCGGCCTTGACGATCACCTGGCTCGGGATGTCGCGCCAGTAAAGCACGGTCAGGCTGGCCAAGTTCGCGCCCTTTCGCTCAGGAATTGCTGGAGACCGCCAAGGCCCGTGAAGCGGCGCTCGTAGGCGAGGCCGAGCCGCGCGGCGGCGGCCTGCGCCCTGGCGTCGATCTCGGCGTCGTCGCTCTGCGCGAGATAGACCAGCTTGCGGTAATGGCCGAAATAGTCGTCGCGCAGTTCGGGATGACGGTCGAGGCCGAGACCCTTGTAGACCAGCGCGTCGAAATGGCGGGCGAGGAAATCGGTGAGGAAGAAGGTGCCGAGCTCCTGCTCGACCATCGCCTCAAAGGCCGAAGCGCCGGCGTAGAAGGAATAGCAATGCGGGCCGGCGATGCGCGTCACGCCCTCCTGCGCCAGCACGCGGTCCAGGTCGCCGCCGGTGCCGCAATCGCCGTAGAGGCAGAGGATATCGTCATAGTCGGCGCGATGGCGGCGGATTTTCGCGCGCACCGCCTCGGCGATTTTGCCGGGGCGATTGTGCAACTGGGCCGGCAGGCAGGTCACGTCGAAGGCGCCGAGCGGCCCGTCGCGCAGGCTGAGGATTTCACGCGCGAGCGCGCCGCAGGCGATCACCAGCACACGTCGGGCGCCGCCGCGGCCGGGGACAAAGCGCTCTTCCTCCGTCTCGTCGGACATAGCGCTCCTCCTCTTTGGCCGCAGCCGTTCAGCCCGCGTGCGCCGAACCCTGCCGACGCGACAGCAACGCCTTGGCGGTCTCGACCGCCACCGCCGCGTCGCGGCAATAGGCGTCGGCGCCGACGGCGTCGGCGAACGCCTCGTTCAACGGCGCGCCGCCGACCAGCACGATGTAGTCGTTGCGGATGCCCTTTTCCTTCAGCGTGTCGATCACGACCTTCATGTAGGGCATGGTGGTGGTCAGCAGCGCCGACATGCCGAGAATTTCCGGCTGGTGCTTCTCGATCGCCTCCAGATATTTCTCGACGCCGTTGTTGATGCCGATGTCGAACACCTCGAAGCCGGCGCCCTCCATCATCATGCAGACGAGGTTCTTGCCGATGTCGTGAATGTCGCCCTTGACGGTGCCGATCACCATCTTGCCCATCTTCGGCGCGCCGGTAGCGGCGAGCAGCGGGCGCAGGATGAACATGCCCGCCTTCATCGCATTGGCCGACATCAGCACTTCCGGCACGAACAGGATGCCGTCGCGGAAATCGACGCCGACGATCCGCATCCCCTCGACCAGCGCCTCGGTCAGCACCTTGTAGGGCGCCCAGCCGCGACCGAGCAGGAGATTCACCCCCTCCTCGATCTCCTCCTTGAGGCCGTCGTAGAGATCGTCGCGCATCTGCGCGACGAGTTCGTCGTCGGAGAGTGTGGAGAGGTCGAGTTCGTCGTCGGCCATGGGCTCCCTCGGCGGCGCGCGGGTGGAAGATCGCCCAATATTCTTCCGAACGCGCTTAAAACAAAGCGCAATTATCGCGAGGCCGCGCCGATTTTTGCGTTGTGCGGCGGTTTATAGCGCCCTTTTGTGCTCGGCGACCGGAATCATCCGCCGCACGCGCTCGATTTGGGCCATGTCGAGCCGCGTCGAGACGATCCCCGGCCCGTCCGACGCCTTGGCGACGACGAGGCCCCAGGGATCGGCGACCAGCGAATGGCCATAGGTCTGCCGCACCTCGTTGTTGACGGTGAACGAGCCGGTCTGCGCGGCGGCCGCGACATAGGTCTGGGTCTCGATCGCGCGCGCCCGCAGCAACGTCTCCCAATGGTCCTTGCCGGTTTGCAGCGTGAAAGCGGCGGGCAGCGCGATCACCTGCGAGCCCTTGTCGGCAAGGGCCTGAAACAGCCCGGGAAAACGCAGGTCGTAGCAGATCGTGCAGCCGATCGTGACGCCTTCGCAATCGTAGGTGACGACGGCGTCGCCCGCTTTCACGGTGGCGCTTTCGCGGTAGGCGACGCCGTCCGGCGTCGTCACGTCGAACAGGTGGATCTTGCGGTAGCGGGCGATCTCGGCGCCGTTGCGGTCGAACGCGACGGTGGTGTTGTGGATGCGCTCGTCGCCCTCGATGCGCTCCATCAGCGAGCCGGCGTGGATGAACACGCGATGCTTGGCCGCCAGTTCCTGCGCCATGGAATAAGCCGGGCCGCCCGGCATCGTCTCGGCGTTGCGCGCCTTGTCGCCCTTGACGCCGCCGGCCCAGTCGAACTGCTCGGGCAGCAGAATCCAATCCGGCTTTTCCTCGGCGACGGCCTTTTCGATCAGCGCCTTGGCGACGGCGATATTGGCCGCCTTGTCGGCGATCGAGTTCATCTGGATGAGCGAGATTTTCATCGGGCGGGGCCGTGGCTTGCAGCGCGTCGGGGATGGACGGGCGCGTTATAGCCGCCGTCGTCCGCGCTGAGAAGGCGCCGCCCGCGCCACTGGCCAAGTCTGCGCCACTGGCCAAGTCGGCGCCACTGGCCAAGTCGGCGGGATCGGCTATATCTGGCGCGAGCGCGTCGTTTCCCCTGCGGAGGCGCCCTGACCGGCCTCGGCGACGCGCCGCCGGGGAGATCCGATGTTCGCTTTCGCCGATCTGTTTTCCGTCAAGGGCCGCGTCGCGCTGGTGACGGGCGGCGGTTCCGGGCTCGGCCGCGTCTGCGCCGAGGCGCTGCTGTCGGCCGGCGCCAGGGTGCTGATCGCCTCGCGCAAGGCGGAGACCTGCGAAGAGACGGCGAAGGAGCTGTCGGCGATCGGGCCTTGCGAGGGTTTCGGCGGCACGGTGCAGAGCGAGGCGGGCGTGGCGGCGCTGGCGCAGGAGGTCGCCAATCGCACCGTCGAATTGCATATCCTGGTCAACAACGCCGGCGTGAGCTGGGGCGAACCCTACGAGAACTATCCGTGGAAGGCGTTCGACCGGGTGATGGGCGTCAATGTCACGGGCCTGTTTCAACTGACCCGTGCTCTGACGCCGATGCTGCTGGCCTCGGCGACGCCGGAGCGCCCGACCAGCGTCGTCAATCTCGGCTCGGTGATGGGCACGGTGACGCAGGCCGAAAACGCCTACGCCTATTCCGCCTCCAAGGCGGCGGTGCATCACCTGACCCGCATTCTCGCGGCGGAACTGGCGGCGCGCCACGTCACCGTCAATGCGATCGCGCCGGGGCCGTTTCCCAGCAACATGACGAAATTCGCTATCGGCTCGCAGGAGGGGCGCGACCACGCCGCCAGCACGGTGCCGATGGGGCGGGTCGGCTCGCCGGCCGATCTGGCGGGGACGCTGCTTTATCTCACCGGTCGCGGCGGCGCCTATACGACCGGGGCGATCGTGCCGCTCGACGGCGGCATCCATTGCGCGGCGGCGCCGGCGATGTTCTCGGGCGGACATTGAGGCGCAGCCTCTTAAAGCGCCCCGGCGTCACGCATCCGCCCAAAACGCGCATTAGGGCGCACCGGCAGGTATCGGTCGGGCTTTGCGAACTTTTCTGACGTTCATCGCCGTCGCGCTGGTGACCGCGCTCACGGTGGCGCTGGTTGCGCCGCCGTTCATCGACTGGACGGCGCGGCGCGACATGGTCGCGCGCGCCATCGCCATGCGCATCGGCACGCCGGTCAGGATTTCCGGCCCCGTCAC
>JAGWRL010000207.1 GCA_028876585.1 Pseudomonadota bacterium
GCACCACCTCGATCGAGAAATCCGAGCAGCTCGGCGAGTTCATGGAGCGCAACGGCTACAAGCGCATCGATTTCAGCGAGCCGGCCGCGCTAAGGCCGCTCTACGAGGCGGCGCGGGCCGGCCGGCCGAGCAAGAGCTTCGCCATTCTCAACGCGCGCTTCCACGAGCAGGAGGCGTTCATCGTCGCGGAAGCGGGCGTGCCGGGGGCGATCACCATCGCCACCAACATGGCCGGGCGCGGCACCGACATCCAGCTCGGCGGCAACGTCGAGATGCGGGTGCGCCAGGAGATCGACCCCGACGCTCCCGAGGCCGAGCGCGCGGCCAAGGAGGCCGAAATCCGGGCCGAGGTCGCGAGCCTGAAGGAGAAGGCGCTCGCCGCCGGCGGGCTCTACATCATCGGCACCGAGCGCCACGAGAGCCGGCGCATCGACAACCAGTTGCGCGGCCGCTCCGGCCGCCAGGGCGATCCGGGCCGGTCGAAGTTCTTCCTGTCGTTGCAGGACGATCTGATGCGCATCTTCGGCTCCGAGCGCATGGACGCGATGCTGCGCCGGCTGGGGTTGAAGGAGGACGAGGCGATCGTCCATCCCTGGATCAACAAGGCGTTGGAGAAGGCGCAGCAGAAGGTCGAGGCGCGCAACTTCGACATGCGCAAGAACATTCTCAAGTTCGACAACGTGATGAACGACCAGCGCAAGGTCATCTTCGAGGACCGGCGCAAGATGATGGCGCAGGATTCGCTGGAGCCGACCATCGCCGAGATGCGCGCCGGCGTGGTCGACGACATCGTCGCCAAGCACATCCCCGCCGACGCCTATCCGGAAGCCTGGGACATCGCCGGGCTGAAGGCGGAGATCAACGCCAAGCTGAACCTCGACCCGCCGGTGGAAGCCTGGGCCAAGGAAGAGGGCATCGGCGACGAGGAAATGGCCGAGCGGCTGCACAAGGCGACCGACGCGGCCTATGCCGAGCGCGTCGAGCGCAATTCGCCCGAAGCGATGCGCTATGTTGAGAAGCAGGTGATCCTGCAAACGCTCGACCACCTGTGGCGCGACCATCTGGTGACGCTCGACCACCTGCGGCAGGTGATCGGCTGGCGCGGCATGGCGCAGCGCGATCCGCTCAACGAGTACAAGTCGGAAGCGTTCGACCTATTCCGCCAGCTCATCGCGCAATGGCACGAGGGCGTGATCGCGCAGATGATGCGCATCGAAGTGCGGTTCCAGCCGCCGGAGCCGGAGCCGTCGATGCAGTTCCAGCATCTCGACCCGCTGACGGGCGCCAACGAGGCCGATCTCGGCGCGATCTCGGAGCCGATCAACGCCGCGTTTTCATCGGCGACCTCGGCCTATGAGGAGGCGCCGACCGCGAGCGAGGATCGCGATCCCAACGATCCGCACACGTGGGGCCGGATCGGCCGCAACGAGCCCTGCCCCTGCGGTTCGGGTAAGAAATTCAAGCATTGCCACGGCGTTCTGGTGTAATTACGGTCGATGCGCCGCGCGGGGGGATTTGTGCGCCTGCCCCCGTTCGGGCCGGGACAGGGAATCGGGCTGCTCGGCGGCTCGTTCAACCCGCCCCATGACGGGCACGTGCTCGCCTCGCATCTGGCGCTGAGCCGGCTCGCGCTGTCGCGCGTCTGGTGGCTCGCCACGCCCGGCAATCCGTTGAAATCGACCGCCGACCTCGCCGCTCTGCGCGCCCGCCTCGACGCGGCGCGGGCTTTGGTGCGCGATCCGCGCATCGCCGTCACCGGCTTCGAGAGCGAGATCGGGTCGCGCTACACCGCCGACACGCTGCGCTATCTCACGAGCCGGGCGCCGGGCGCGCGTTTCGTCTGGATCATGGGCGCCGACAATCTCGCCCAGTTCCACCGCTGGCGCGACTGGGAGGAGATCGCCGCCATGGTCCCGATGCTGGTGGTGGACCGGCCGGGATCGAGTGCAGCCGCGCTGTCGAGCCGCGCCGCGCAGGCGCTGGCGCGCTGGCGGCGGCCGGAAAGCGACGCGCAACGGCTCGCCTACATGGCCCCGCCCGCGTGGATTTTCCTGCACGGGCGCCGGTCGAGCGCGTCGTCGACGGCGCTGCGGGCGCAAACGGCGGATCGGCGCTAAGGCGCCGCCAGCGCCGCCGAGGGCGAGACGAAGCTGGGATCGTGCGCGAATGGCATCGCGGCGCCGTCGCGCAACGCCGCCAGCACGGCGGCGAAATCGGCGCGGGCGCGAAACCCTAGCTCCCGCTCGGCCAGACTCGCGTCATAGACCCGGCCGATCGTCGCCGGCAGCCGCCAGCCGCGCCGGGCGTAGAGCGCCGGCGCCTCGGGATAGAGCCGCGCGATCACGGCCGCCGCGTCGCGCTTCAGAAGCTCAGCGTCCTCGCGCCGGAACGGCGTCGGGGCTGAGATCACATAGAGGCCGAAACCGATCTCGGGCGCCCGATCCAGCGCCGCGATATGCGCCTGCGCGCAATCCTCGACGGTGAGGCGGCGATGCAGCAATTCGTTGGCTTTCAGATTGGCGCCGTCGATCTCGTCATGCGTGTCGTCGGCCTCGGGGAAGAAGCGGGCGGTGCGCAGCACGAGGCAAGGCAGGCCATGTTCGAGATGGTGGATGCGGCACAGCCCCTCCGCCGCCAGTTTTGTGACGCCGTAGATGTTGCGCGGCTCCAGCGGGCCGGCGCGCTCGTCGAGCCAGACGGCGCTGTCGCCCTCGCCGGCGCGGATCGCCCGGCTGATCATCAGCGAGGTGGTGGAGGTGAACACCATGCGCGCCCGCGCGGCGGCCGCCTCCTCCAGCAGGTTCAGCGTGCCCGCCACGTTGGCGTCGACAAAGCTTTGCGCGGCGAAGCGGGCGATGTCGGGCTTGTGCAGCGCGCCCGCGTGCAGCACCGCCTCGAACCCGTGTTCGCGGAACAGCCGCGCCAGCAGCGCCCGGTCGGCGACCGAACCGACCACGTCCGTCCACGGCGAAGGCGCGATGTCGAGGCCGAGCACGGCGTCGCCGCGCGCGCTCAGCCTCGGCTTCAAATGGCGCCCGAGCCAGCCCGCGGCGCCCGTCAGCAGCACCCGCATCAGAGCGCGGCGACGCGGACCTTGGCCGCCTTGGCGATGGTCAGGCAGTTGCGCAGCGGCAACCCGAACGCCTCCGCCTCGATCTCGAACACGTCGCCCTTTTCGGGCGCGATCCCGTCGGAGAACGACAGCGTCGCGGTGCCGAAGAAATGCACATGCACGTCGCCGGGGCGGCGGAACAGCGGATATTTGAAGTGATGCGCCTCCAGATTGGCGATGGAGTGCGACATGTTCTGTTCGCCGGAGAGAAACGGCTTCTCCCACAGCACCGCCTTGGCGCGGCGGATGCGCGACACGCCCTGCACGTCGACCGGCAGTTCGCCGGTCAACAGCTCCGGCCCGAAGCTGGACACCCTGAGCTTGGAATGGGCGAGATAGAGGTAGTTCTGCCGCTCGGTGACGTGATCGGAGAACTCGTTGCCCAAGGCGAAGCCCAGGCGGCGCGGTTGGCCCTGCGCGTCGATCAGATAGAGGCCGACGATCTCCGGCTCCTCGCCGCCGTCGAGCGCGAAATCCGGGCTTTGCAGATCGCCGCCGGGCGCAACAAGGGTCGAGCCGTCGCCCTTGTAGAACCATTCCGGCTGCACGCCCGGCTTGCCCTTGCCCGGCTTGCCGGCTTCGAGGCCCATCTTGAACATTTTCATCGAATCGGTGAGCGAAGCCGGGTCCTCCAGCTTTTTGTGCATCTTGTCGCGGCCTTCCGCCGAGCCGAGATGGGTCAGCCCGGTCCCGGTGACGAACACATGCGCGGGATCGGGATGATCGACCGGCGTCAGCACGCGGCCTTCCTTATAGGCCGCCGCCAGATCGACCGCCTTGCCGACGCCGCGCTCGGCGATCAGCTTCTTCAGGCTCGTCCCGGCCTCGATCGCCTGATTTGCGATTTGCAGCGTGGTGCGCGCCCCCTTCACCAGCCGGCTTTCGCCGCGCGCGGTGACGACCAGCGCCCGCTTGCCGTTTTCATCCGTAATCTGCGCCAACCGCATAGCCACCCTCCCAGACCCCGATTGGCGCCGCTTATAGCAGACGGCGCGACTATAAAAGCGGGGAAACGGAGCCACGCGCTTTCGCGCGCACGCTTTACTAACGCGGCCTTTTCGCGTAGGCGGGCGCGCGTGCCTTCGTCGAGCCCTTGACGGCCTGCGCGAGGCGTCCGGCCGGGAAATAAGCAAGTATGGCGAATGTCGTGGTGGTCGGCGCCCAGTGGGGCGACGAAGGAAAAGGCAAGATCGTCGATTGGCTGTCCGTCTCGGCGGACGTGATCGTGCGTTTTCAGGGCGGCCACAACGCCGGCCATACGCTGGTGATCGGCGGCAAGGTGTTCAAGCTGGCGCTGCTGCCCTCGGGCATCGTGCGGCCGGGCAAATTGTCGGTGATCGGCAACGGCGTCGTGCTCGATCCCTATCATCTCGCGCGCGAGATCGAGTCGGTGCGGGCGCAGGGGGTCGAGGTCAATCCCGACAATCTCAAGATCGCCGAGAACACGCCGCTGATCCTGTCGTTCTATCGCGATCTCGACGCGCATCGCGAATCCGGCGACGCGGGGGCGCAGAGCATCGGCACGACGCGGCGCGGCATCGGCCCGGCCTACGAGGACAAGGTCGGCCGGCGCGCGATCCGGCTGATGGACCTCGCCGATCCCGATTCGCTCGACGGCAAGATCGCGCGGTTGCTGGCGCATCACGTGCCGCTGGCGCACGGGCTGGGGCTGCCGCCCCCGGACGCTGCGGCCGTGCGCGCGGAATTGCTGGAGATCGCGCCAAAAGTGCTGCCCTATATGGCGCCGACGTTCGACCTGCTCGACCGCGCGCGGCGCGCCGGCAAGCGGATATTGTTCGAAGGCGCGCAGGGCGCGCTGCTCGACGTCGACCACGGCACTTACCCCTACGTCACCTCGTCGAACACGGTGGCGGCGAACGCGGCGACCGGCTCGGGCCTGGGTCCGCGCGCGATCGGCTATGTGCTGGGGATCGCCAAGGCCTATACGACGCGGGTCGGCGGCGGCCCGTTCCCGACCGAACTCAACGACGAGATCGGCGCGCGAATCGGCAAGGTCGGCCGGGAATTCGGCACCAACACCGGGCGGCCGCGCCGCTGCGGCTGGTTCGACGCGGCGCTGACGCGCCAGACGGTGAAAACCTCCGGCATCGACGGCGTGGCGCTGACCAAGCTCGACGTGCTCGACGGCTTTGACGAGATCAAGGTCTGCACGCATTACTTGCTCGACGGCGAGCGGATCGACTATATGCCAGCCAATCCGGCGGCGCAGGCGCGGTTGATCCCGGTTTACGAGACGATGCCCGGCTGGCGCGACGCGACCAGCCGCGCCCGCTCGTGGGCCGACCTGCCGGCGCAGGCGATCAAATATGTTCGGCGCATCGAGGAATTGATCGGGGCGCCCGTTGCGCTACTATCGACGAGCCCCGAGCGCGACGACACGATTCTGGTTCACGATCCCTTCCAGGATTGAGCGGGCTCGGTCTCAAGTACCGCGCGTAAGCGGAAGGTTTTATGGCCGATTACTATTCGTTGCTGGCGCGCGCGGTCGCCAATCTGCCAAAAACGAGCCCGCCCTCGACGCGGCGCGCGATCTACGAGCGCGCGCGCAAGGCGCTGACCAACCAGTTGCGCTCGCTCAAACCCCAATTGCCCGAAAGCGACATCGCGCGCGAGGAGCGGGCGCTCGACGAAGCCGTTTCGCGGCTGGAGGCGGAATTCGAGCCGGCGACGGCGGTCGTGCACGAGTTGCCGCTCGCCGCCGCCGCGACGGAGGCCGAACTGGCCGAACCACCGCCGGCGCCGCCGC
>JAGWRL010000024.1 GCA_028876585.1 Pseudomonadota bacterium
CATCGCGCCGCCGCGCCGCGCGGCCCGCTGCGCCTCGACAATGTCGGGACTGCGGCCCGATTGCGAGATCGAGATCGCCACCGCGCGATCGAGCTGCATCGCCGTGCGATAGAGCGAGGCGATCGACGGCCCGATCGAAGCGCAGGGAAGCCCCAGCGTGATCTCGATCAGATATTTGAGATAGAGCGCGCAATGGTCGGAACTGCCGCGCGCATTGGTGACGACCACGGCGGGCGCCCGCGCGCGCAAAGCTTGGCCCAGCGCCGCAAAGCGCGCGGCATTGTCGCTCAGGCAACGCGCCACCACGGCGCCGCTCTCCGCATTTTCTTCAGCCATGTAACTCATGTGCGACCTTTCGCCGTTCGCCCTGGCGTCACTTCCGAGACGAACTCATAAGTGTCCGAGCGATAGTAGGAACGGGTGAACTCGACGCCGCGCCCGTCGGCGAGATAAGCGATGCGCTGGATATAGAGCACCGGCGAACCTGTGGGCACGCCGAGCAACGCTGCGTCTTCGTCGCTCAACAACACAGCGCGCAACCGCTGCAAGCCGCGCGTCGGCGGATGGCCGGTCGCTGCGAGTGCGTCGTAAAGCGACACGCCAATCTTGTCGAGGCTCGGCAGAAATCGTGCCGGGACGGTGGTGTGTTCGATCGCCATCGGCGCCTCGTCGGCCAGCCGCAATCGCGACAACCGCATCACGCTCTCTTCCGGCCCGATCGCCAGCGAAGTCATCTCCTCGGGCGAGGGCAGATAGACGCCCATTTCGAGATTGCGCGAACTCGGCGAAAACCCGCGCAGCCGCATGAGTTCGGAGAAGCCGACCAAGCGGGAGAAAGGTTGATCGACTTTCGGCGCGGCGCGGCGGATGAAGGTG
Organism: Pseudomonadota bacterium; assembly: GCA_028876585.1. Next base: position 877 of record JAGWRL010000024.1, read on the forward strand.
CCCGCGCCCTGCCGCTGAAACAAGGCGCCTTCATCAACCAAGGCCGCAACCGCCCGGCGCAGGGTCGCGCGTGAGACCTCGAACATCTGCGACAATTCGCGTTCGCCCGGCAGAACCTGCGCCTTGGCGAAGCGGCCGCTGGCGATTTCGCGCCGCAGCGAATCGGCGACGACGCGATAGCGGACGCGCGCTTCCGGCCCACTCATGATCGCGGCTCCGGCAGCATGCCGCCGGCGAGCGCCAGGGCGCCGTCGGTTGGATCAAACAACGGCGCCTTCAGACGCGCGCCGAGCGCGGGATCGAGGAACGGCCGCATCGCCTCGCCGAGCCCGCCCACCATGGCGATGCGCTGCGCGCCGAGCCGCTCAACCGCGCGCGCGAGCGCCGAGACCGCCTCCGCCGCCGTGCGCACCAACGACACACCAACCGGATCGCCATTCGCGGCCGCCGCGCAGATGAGCGGCGCCAACTCGCCGTAGTCGCGCGGCGTCGCGCTCGCCGCCCAATGCACCATCGCCAGCGCATCCCCGGCGAAATGGGCGCGTATCTGTTGGGTGAGATCGCTCTCCGGCCCGAGCCCATCGGCTGCGCGCATCGCCGCCCGCGCCGCCTCCAAACCCAGCCGCGCGGCGGAGCCGTCGTCGCCGAGATGAAAGCCGCGCCCGCCAATCACGCTGTCGCGCCCAGCGACTCTGGCCACACCCGCCGATCCCGTGCCGACGACAATCAACCCGCCGTCATGGCCGCCATGGGCGCCGACGCAGGCCGCCACCGCGTCGTTGACCACTTCGACGCGGCCGAAACCGGCGAAGCGGGCTGCGAATCGCGCCGCCTCGGCGGCGCTGCCGACGCCCGCCACGCCGAGGCCCAGTTGAACCACACTGGTATCGATTGAAGTTAGCCCGGCGCGCCGCAGGGTCTGATCGATCACGCCGCGCGCGACCTCGACCGCGCGCTCGAAATGGACATAGGCGTTGGCGGCCGGCCCCTCGGCCCCGGCCAGAACGGCGCCGCCAGAGTCCCGCAACCGCGCGCGACAGCGGGTCGCGCCGGCGTCGACGCCGAGATAAAGCCGGTCCTGTTCGCCGCTCATGTCCATTCTCCGCGGATCGTTCCGTCCCCACGACATTTCGATCCGGCGCCCCTAGACAAGAGGTATACATTCTGTTTAGGATTGTGGCAAGTGGTCTATACCACTTGCCCGACGGCCGCGCCTTCGGTCAAATTGCAGGGAGAGACGAATGCAGCGTTTGACTTCAATCCTAGCGCGTCTCGGCGTCGCCGCCGCCGCGCTGATCTCAGGGCTGGCGGCCGCAAGCGCCGGAACAATCAAAATCGAGAGCTGGCGCAACGACGACGCCGATATCTGGAACTCACAGATCATTCCCGCTTTCAACAAGCATTACCCCGACATCAAGGTTGAGTTTTCGCCCTCCGCCCCAACCGAATACAACGCCGCGCTCAACGCGCGCCTCGCCGGCGGCACCGCGGGCGACCTCATCACCTGCCGGCCGTTCGACGTCTCGCTCGAACTGTTCAAGAAGAAGAGCCTCGTTTCGCTCAACGATCTCGCCGGCATGAAGAATTTTTCCGACGTCGCGAAATCGGCGTGGTCGACCGACGACGGCAAGGATACGTTCTGCGTGCCGATGGCCTCCGTCATTCATGGCTTCATCTACAACAAGGACGCCTTGAAGAAAGTGGGCGCGGCGGAGCCGAAGACGATGGAGGAGTTCCACGCCCTGCTCGACAAACTCAAGAAAGATGGGACTTACACGCCGATCGTGCTGGGCACGGCCGATCAGTGGGAGGCCGCCACGATGGGGTTCCAGAACATCGGTCCCAATTATTGGCATGGCGAAGATGGGCGGCTTGGCCTGATCAAGGGCGCGCAGAAGTTCACCGATCCGCAATATGTCGCCGTGTTCAAGGAACTTGGCGCCTGGGGGCCTTATATGGGCAACGGCTTTCAGGCGCAGAAATACGCCGACAGCCAGAACCTGTTCTCGCTCGGCAAGGGCGCGATCTATCCCGCCGGTTCGTGGGACATCTCGACCTTCCGCGCCAGCGCGAAATTCCCGATGGGCGCGTTCAGGCCGCCGCTGCCGGCCGGCGCGACGCAATGCTACATCTCCGATCACACCGACATCGCGATGGGCCTCAACGGCGCCTCGAAGAACCAGGCCGACGGCAAGAAGTTCCTCGAATGGTTGACGACGCCTGAATTCGCGTCGCTCTACGCCAACGCCCTGCCCGGCTTCTTCCCGCTGTCGAGCGAACCGGTGACGGTCAAGGACGACCTCGCCGCGACGTTTGTTTCCTGGCGCAAAGACTGCAAGTCGACGATCCGCAACTCCTATCAGATCTTGTCGCGTGGGACGCCGAATCTGGAGAACGAATTGTGGAACGTGTCGGCGCAGGTCATCAACGGCGCCATGACGCCGGAGGCGGCGGGCAAACAACTGCAGGACGGTCTCGACAAGTGGTATCATCCGGCGAAATGACGCGCTGAAACAATAATCTGGCCGGGCGCGTCCCGGCCAGCCTCCTCGCCACGCGCTTGCCTCTCAGGTCCTCACATGTCCGCCTCCGCCCCAGGGATCGCCGCCTCGCTGCCGCGCCTTCGCTTGATTGGCTTGATGCTGTTTTTCCTCGGCCCGGCGCTGGCGATCTACAGCGCGATTTCGATCTATCCGCTGATCGACACCATGCGGCTCGCCACCTATCGCGTCACGCCGACCGGCCAACCTTATTTTGTCGGGCTCGCCAATTTCATCACGTTATTGACCGACGCGGTCTGGTCGAAGCCGTTCTGGAACGCGGCCTGGAACAATCTCAAATTCTTTTTGGTTCATATGGCGGTGCAGAACCCGATCGGCATTGCGCTGGCGGGGCTGCTGAGCCTGCCCAGCTTAACTGGCCGCAGCGTCTATCGCACGGTGATCTTCCTGCCGACCATGCTCTCGGTGGTGATTGTCGGCTTCGCCTGGAACCTGATTCTTTCGCCCTTGTGGGGTGTGGCGGAAGGCGCTTTGAAATCGGTTGGGCTCGGGTCGCTGTTCGCGCCCTGGCTCGGCCTGCCGGGGAGCGCGCTGATCACGCTGGCGCTGATGTCGGTGTGGCAATTTGTCGGCATTCCGATGATGCTGATCTACGCCGCGCTGCTCAACATTCCCGAGGACCTGGTTGACGCGGCGCGCGTCGACGGGCTCAGCCATTTCCGCATCTTCTGGCACATCAAGCTGCCATTGGTGGCGCCGACCATCGGGCTGGTGTCGATCCTCACCTTCGTCGGCAACTTCAACGCGTTCGATCTCATCTACGCCGTCAAGGGCGCCTTGGCGGGGCCGAATTTCGCCTCCGACATTCTCGGCACCTTCTTCTATCGCGCCTTTTTCGGCAATCAGTTGCAGCTCGGCGATCCCAACATGGGCGCGGCGATCGCGACGGTGATGTTCTTCATCATCCTCGTCGGCGTCTGCGTCTATCTGTTTCTCGTGCAGCGTCGCATGACGCGCTACGCGTTCTGAGCGGAGCCCAGCCTTGCGCCTTTCCCGTCTCGGCGTTCACGCCATCCTGATCGCCTACAGCCTGCTCGCGGTCGCGCCGATCCTGCTGGTGGTGATGAACTCGTTCAAGGCGCGCAACGCCATTTTCGCCGCGCCGCTGGCGCTGCCCGACGCTGAGAGCTTTTCGTTGATCGGCTACGCCAAGGTGCTGCGCAACGCGCACGTCGGCACATGGTTCGCCAATTCGCTGATCGTCACGCTCGGCGCCATGTCGCTCACCTTGTTGTTTGGCGCGATGGCGGCCTGGGCGTTGACGGAATACCGCGTCCGCTGGTCCACCGCGCTGGCGCTCTATCTGTCGATCGGCATCATGGTGCCTATCCGGCTCGGCTCGATCGCGATCCTCACCATGATGCGCGCCGCCCATCTCAACGACACTTTGTTCGCGCTGATCCTGGTCTATATCGCGCAGGGGCTGCCGATGGCGATCTTCATCCTCAGCGAGTTCATCCAGCAAATCCCCAGGGATTTGCGTGACGCGGCGCGCTGCGACGGCGTGCCGGAAACGCGCATATTCTTCGAGGTGATCGCGCCGCTGCTGCGGCCGGCCATCGCCACCGTCGCGGTGTTCACCATCGTGCCGATTTGGAACGATCTCTGGTTCCCGCTGATCCTGACGTCGAGCGAGAGCACGCATACGATCACGCTGGGCGTGCAGCAGTTTCTCGGCCAATACATCACCGACTGGAACAGCGTGCTGGCGGCGCTGTCGCTGGCGATCCTGCCGGTCGTGGTCATTTATGTGATCTTCTCGCGCCAACTCATCAGCGGCCTCACGGCCGGCGCGGTCAAATAGGAGCCGGCATGGCGACGCTCGACATCAAAGGGCTGGAAAAGTCTTGGGGCGAGGTGAAGATCCTCAAAGGGATCGACCTCGACATATCCGACGGCGAATTCGTCGTGCTGGTCGGGCCGTCGGGCTGCGGCAAGTCAACCCTGCTGCGGTTGATCGCCGGCCTCGACGGCGTCAGCAAAGGCGAAATCCGCATCGGCGGGCGACGCGTCAATGAACTGGAGCCGGCGGCGCGCAAGATCGCCATGGTGTTCCAATCCTACGCGCTCTATCCACATATGAACGTCGCCAAGAACATGACCTTCGGCCTCAAATTCTCGGATATGCCGAAGGCCGAGATCGACCGCCGCGTGGCGGACGCCGCGCGGATGCTGCAACTGGAGCCGTTGCTCGAACGCCGCCCGCGCGATCTCTCCGGCGGCCAGCGGCAGCGCGTCGCGATCGGCCGCGCGATCGTGCGCGAGCCCGACGTGTTCCTGTTCGACGAGCCGCTCTCCAACCTCGACGCGGCGCTGCGCGTCTCCACCCGCGTCGAAATCGCCAAATTGCATCGGTTGCTCGGCGCGACGATGGTTTATGTCACGCATGATCAAACAGAAGCGATGACGCTGGCCGACCGCATCGTGGTGATGAACCAGGGCGAGATCGCGCAGGTCGGCCGGCCGCTCGATCTCTATTACACCCCGGCCAATCTGTTCGTCGCCCGCTTCATCGGCTCGCCGGCGATGAACCTGTTTGAAGCCAGCGCGCCGGCGGCGGGGCGGCTCGCCGGCCCGGCGTTCGACGCCTTCGACGCGCCGGCGAGCCGGGCGGCCAAGCTCGGCGTGCGGCCGGAACACCTGCGGCTCGGCGGCGAGGGCGCGTTCAAGCTGCCAGCGACCGTTGAACTGGTCGAGCGGCTCGGCGAAATCTCCTACGCGCATGCACGTTCGCGCGATGGTCAGGCGATCGTTGCGGAATTGCGCGGCCGCGACGTGCCGGCGATCGGCGACGCGGTGGTGTTCGCCGCCGCCGCGCGCGACCTGCACCTGTTCGACGACGCCGGGCGGCGCGTCAGTCCCGCAGCTTGAAGCGCTGGATTTTGCCAGTCGCCGTCTTCGGCAATTCGGCGCAGAACTCGATCCAGCGCGGATATTTCCATAGCCCGACGCGGGCTTTCACATGCTCCTGCAACTCGGGCGCGAGCGCGGTCGCGCCCGGTTTCAGCACGACGAAGGCTTTCGGCTTCTCCAGCCCGTCGGCGTCGCGCGCCGCCACCACCGCCGCCTCCAGCACGCTCGCATGCGCGATCAGCGCCTGCTCGATCTCGAACGGGGCGACCCAGATGCCGCTGACCTTGAACATGTCGTCGGTGCGGCCGCAGTAGCGGTAGCGGCCTTGCGCCAGCTTCTCGTATTTGTCGCCGGTGCGGGTCCAATAGCCCTCGAAGGTGGCGCGGCTCTGGGCGCGGCGGCCGAAATAGTCGAGCGGCGCCGAATCGCCCTTGACCAGCAATTCGCCGACCGCGCCCTCCGCCACCTCGGCGCCGGTCTCGTCGACCAGCCGCAATTCGTAGCCCGGCACCGCGACGCCCGACGTCCCGTAGACGACGTCGCCCGGCCGGTTCGACAGGAAAATATGCAGCATCTCGGTCGAGCCGACCCCGTCGAGGATGTCGCAGCCGGCAAAGCGCGCCCAGCGGACGCCGACCTCCTCCGGCAGAGCCTCGCCGGCGGAGAGGCAGCGGCGCAGTTTGTGCTCGATTTTGGCGGCGCCCGCCTCCAGTCTGGCGTCAAGCGCGGCGTAGAGCGTCGGCACGCCGCAGAACACGCTGGGGCGGAATTTGGCGAACACGTCGAACACCGCGTCGGGCGTCGGGCGGCCGGCGTAGAGCACCGCGGTCGCGCCGACCGACATCGGAAAGGTCATGGCGTTGCCTAGGCCATAGGCGAAGAACAGTTTGGCGGCGGAAAACACGAGATCGTCGGGGACGATCCCGAGAACCTGCGCGCCAAACGTGTCGGCGGTGTATTTGAGGCTGCCGTGCGCGTGGCGCACGCCCTTGGGCTGGCCGGTCGAACCGGAGGAATAGAGCCAGAACGCGCATTCGTCCGGCGAGGCGGGCGTGGTCGGGCCGGGGGCGCTGGCGTCGAGTTCGGCGGCGAAGGCCAAAGTCCCGGCCGGCGGCTCCCCGCCGGCGACGAACACCGCCTTGAGGTGCGGACACTCGGCCAGCACCGGGGCGACGACGGGGTGGAGTTCGGGCGAGACGATCAGCGCGCCGGCGCGGCAATCGGCGAGGATGGCGCGGTAATGTTCGCTCGACAGCAGCGTGTTGATCGGCACCGGAACGATGCCCGCCTTGATCGCGCCCCAGAAGGCGACCGGCAGATCGACCGTGTCGGTCATCAACAGCGCGACGCGGTGCTCTTGGACCACGCCGCGGGCCGCCAGCATCGCGCCGACGCGGGCGCTGCGCGCGCCGAGTTCGCCGTAGGTCAGCGTCCGCCCGGCCCCGCCGGCCTCGATGAAGGCGGGATGGTCCCGGCGCGGCCCTTCGGCGTGGCGATCGACGAAATAGGCGGCGGCGTTTCCGGCGGCCTGACGCATGCGTCCTCCCAATGTTGACCTTGATCCGAGTTTTCCGCGCCGCCTATAGCATCGCCCGCCACAGAACGCCCGCGCGCTGCTCGCAAATTCGGCGCATTGCGTTTATAGGCGGCGCGCGATCCCGCAACGGCGTCAGCCGCCTCACAGGAGCCTCCATGTCTCTCCCCGCCGCCGCGAGCCGACTGACGCTCGTCGCCATGCTCTCCCTCGCCGCCTCGCTCGCCTTCGCCGCAGACAAGCCGCTCGCCACCGTCGACGGCCAGGCCATCACCGAACAGGACGTCGACGACGCGCTCGCCGACATCGGCGCCGGCTTGCCCGAGAAGCTCGATGTGCCCGCGCGCCGCAAATACGTGCTCGATTATCTCATCGATCTCAAGCTCGTCTCCGCCAAGGCGCGCGCCGATAAACTGGACCAGACGCCGGACTTCCAGCGCAAGCTCGCCTATTACTCCAACAAGCTCGCGATGGAGGCCGAACTCGGCAAAATCGCCAAGGAGGCCGACACCGACAAGGCCGAGCACGAGGCCTATGACGCCGCCGCCAAGGCGCAGCCGCCGCAGGAGGAAATCCACGCGCGCCATATCCTGCTGCCCGACGAGGAGAGCGCCAAGAAGGCGCTGGCGCGGGTGAAGGGCGGCGAGGATTTCGCCAAGGTGGCCAAGGAACTGTCGAAGGACCCGGCCTCCGAGGGCGGCGATCTGGGCTGGTTCACCAAGGAGCGGATGGTGCCGGAATTCTCCGAGGCCGCCTTCAAGCTGAAGGACGGCGAGATTTCCGAGCCGGTCAAGTCGCAGTTCGGCTGGCACATCATCCAGGTCGAGGGCCGGCGCACCAAGAGCTTCCCCGCCTTCGATCAGGTCAAGACGCAGGCGGCGCGCTACGTGCAGCAGAAGGCGCAGACCGACGCGATCACGGACTTGCGCAAGAACGCCAAGATCGAGCGGTTCGAAGCGCCGCCGGCCCCCGCCGCGACGCCCGCCCCCGCCGCGACGCCCGCGCCGGCGGAAACTCCCGCCAAGTAACCGGAACGCGTTCTCCGACCGTGGTCGGGTTATTCTTGTCTAGGTCTTGCGCCCGTGTCATGCTGCTTGCAGCCGTCCCTTAAGAACGGCTTCAGGACGGAGACGCGGGCGTTTGCTTTTCCCTAGGTTTGGATTTGGGCCTGAATATGCGCGGATAGCCCGCCATGCGTGCTGACGGCGGCGCCGGCGTGTCGCCGCTGGTCACCTTGCGCGGCGTCGACAAGGCGTTCAAGAGCGGCACCGTGGCGCTGCAAAACGTCGATCTCGACATTCGCGACGGCGAGTTCCTCAGCCTGCTCGGCCCCTCGGGATGCGGCAAATCGACGGTGCTGCGCATCGTCGCCGGCCTCACCACGATCACCGGCGGCCATGTGCAATGGCGCGGCCAGCCGAGCCTCGGCTTCGTGTTTCAGGAGCCGACGCTGGCGCCGTGGGCGGACGTGTTCGACAATGTCTGGCTGCCGCTGCGCCTGAAAGGGGCGTCGCGCCGCGAGGCGCGCGCGTCGGTCGAGGAGGCGCTCGCCAATGTCGGGTTGACCGGCTTCGAGCGCGCCTATCCGCGCGAACTCTCGGGCGGCATGAAAATGCGCGTCTCGATCGCGCGCGCGCTGGTGCTGAAACCGGCCGTGCTGCTGATGGACGAGCCGTTCGCCGCGCTCGACGAGATCACCCGCGCCAAGCTCAACGACGATCTCTTGAACCTGCGCGCGAATTTGCGCACGACCATCGTGTTCGTCACCCATTCCGTCTACGAAAGCGTCTATCTCTCGACCCGCATCTGCGTGATGGCGCCGCGTCCGGGCCGCGTGGTGGCGGAAATCGCCGTCGACCCCGTCGTCAAACGCGACGAGGAATTCCGGCTCGGCCCCTATTACGCCGACCGCGCACGCGAGGCCTCGGCGGCGTTGCACGCCGCCATGGGCGGGTCGAAATGCGCGTGAGTTTGAACCCTTCCGAGAGGCGCGCCGCGTGAACCGCGAAACGATGGAAGATTATCTGTTTCCCGCGCTGATGCTGATCATCGCGATCGCCGGCTGGGAAGCCTTCGTGCGGCTCGATCACGTGCCCTCGTTCCTGCTGCCGGCGCCCAGCGAAGTGATCGCCACGCTGATCGAGGACTGGCCGACGCTGTTCTCCTCTTTGCTGGTGACGCTGACGACCACCTTCGAGGCGCTGCTGGTGGCGATGATCGGCGGCGTCGCGCTGGCGCTGATCTTCCACATGTGGCGGCCGCTGGAGCGCGCGTTCTTCCCGTTCGCCGTCATCATGCAGGTGACGCCGGTGATCTCGATCGCGCCGCTGCTGCTGGTCTATCTCTCCTCGGGCGAAGCGGTGCTGGTGTGCGCGTTCCTGGTCGCGTTCTTCCCGATCCTGTCGAACACCGCACTCGGCCTCGCCTCGGCCGATCACAATCTGATCGACCTGTTCGAACTTTACGGCGCCTCGTCTTGGCAGCAACTGCGGCTGCTGCGCCTGCCGGCCGCCTTGCCCTATTTTCTCGGCGGCCTGCGGATCGGCGGCGGCCTGTCGCTGGTCGGCGCCATCGTGGCGGAGATCGCGGCGGGTTCGGCGGGCTCGGGCTCGGGCCTCGCTTATAGAATCGTCGAATCCGGGTTCCGCCTCAACATTCCCCGCATGTTCGCGGCGCTGTTCCTGATCTCGATCACCGGCATTCTGATCTTCCTGTTCTTCACCGCCCTCACCTACCTGCTGCTGCACCGCTGGCACGACAGCATGCGCACACGCGAGCGCTAGAACAAGTTGCGTTTGCGTTGAACCACCGTCATCGCGAGCGAAGCGAAGCGATCCACCGCTGCGCGATCGCCGGCCTCTTTGGTTGTGCCGCGACCTATGGATTGTACGTCTTGCTTCCCGCTTCCCATCAATGTGTGGGATGTAGGGGGCAGGATGACGAGATCGTGGATGGATGGAGCGTAAGCTCGCAAGCAATCTTGATCCGCCATCCTGCCCGGCGGTCTTGA
>JAGWRL010000208.1 GCA_028876585.1 Pseudomonadota bacterium
CGACCCGAAGATTCATCCGCAGACCGAGGGCTATTGGGGCAACGTCAACCCGGTCGGGGTGCGCTCCTGCTACGACGAGGGCAAGCGCTGCGCCGAGACCCTGTTCTTCGACTATGTGCGCCAGCACGGCCTGGACGCGAAGGTGGTCAGGATTTTCAACACCTATGGCCCTCGCATGCACCCTAACGACGGCCGGGTGGTGTCGAATTTCATCGTCCAGGCGCTGAAAGGCGAGGACATCACGCTCTATGGCGACGGGATGCAGACGCGCTCGTTCTGCTACGTCGACGATCTCGTCGACGGCCTGATGCTGATGATGGCGACCGGGCCGGAGGAGAACGGGCCGATCAACATCGGCAACCCCGCCGAATTCACCATCCGCGAACTCGCCCTCTTGGTGCTGGAACTGACCGGCTCCAAGGCCAAGCTGGTGTTCCGGGCGCTGCCGTCGGACGATCCCAAGCAGCGCCAGCCCGACATCGCCCGCGCCGAGGCGACGCTCGGCTGGCGCCCCAACGTGCCGCTGCGCGAAGGTCTGGCGCGCACGATCGCCTATTTCGAGGCGATGATGCGCCGCAACGCGCCGCCGACGGCGATCGGCGGCGGCCTGCGGGTCGTCAACGGCTGAGCGGGAAAAGCCTCGCGGGCGCGCTCAATGCGCGCGCGCGACCGGGCAGGTGGACATCCCGAGCAAGCTGTAGAGCGGGCAGGTGGCGAAAATCGCGGTCGCCAGCGGCACGATTCCGATCCAGCCGAGCCAGTGATAGGGCGCGGCCGGGGCGATATAGCCGAGCGCGAAAGCGATCAGCGCGACGCCCAGCACGATCCGCACGATGCGATCGACCATTCCGACATTGGTGTTGAACACGGGTCCCTCCTTTTCGATGGACCCTGATTACGTCGCCGCCGCGGCGGCGTCTGTGATCAAGTCACCGCGCCAGCGCGGCGAGGCGCTCGCGGTCAATCAGCCGCACCTGGCCGCGGTCGATCTCGATCAGCCCCTCGCGCTCGAAATGCCGGAGCGCGCGCGTCACCACCTCGCGCGCGGTGCCGAGTTCGGCGGCGATCTCCTGATGCGTCGCGCTCGCCACGCCGTCGCGCGCCCGCGCGACAAGCCAGCGCGCCAAGCGCTGCGGCAAGGCGCGGAACAGCACGTCCTCGATCATCACCACCAGGCTGCCGACGCGGCTGGCGTAGCCGCGCAGCACTTCGCGGCGGAATTCCGCATCCTCGGCGATGAGCCGCTCGAACCGTTCGGTCGGCACGACGAACGCCTCGCCGTCGGTCTCCGCCACCGCCTCGGCCGGCAGATCGCCGTCGCTCAGCAAGGCCGAGGTCGACAACAGGCAGGCGTCGCCGGGGCCGAGCCGGTAGAGCAGGATCTCGCGCCCGTTTTCCGCCGTCAGGCCGACCCGGACGCGGCCGCGCACCACCACGATCCAGCCGCGGGCGCGGTCGCCGGGGCGATAGATCACGTCGCCGGCGCGCAGCCGCACGGAAGCGGCCCCGACACGGGCGGCGAGCGGGCGGAGATCTTCGGGTTCGTTCATGCGCGTCGCCCTACTATGCGGAGGGCGGCGCGCGCAAAGCAAGCGCTATCTATCCCGCGCGCGCTACCAGCACTCGAAGCCGCCATCGACCAGCAGATCGACGCCGGTGACGAACGACGCCGCCGGGCTGAGCAGGAAGATCGCCGGGCCGACCATTTCCTCGACCGCCGCGATGCGCGCCATCGGCGTTTCGGCGGCGAACACTTTCAACTGCTCGGCGACCTCCGGCCGCTTGTTCATCGGCGTCAAGGTGTAGCCGGGGCTGATGACGTTGACCCGCACGCCGCGATCCACCCATTCCATCGCCAGGCTCTTCGAGAGGTGAATGACGCCGGCCTTGGAGGTGTTGTAATGCGCCTGCGTCAATCCGCGGTTGACGATCGAGCCGGACATCGAGGCGATATTGACGATGGCGCCGCGCCCATGCGCGAGCATCGCCCGGCCCTGCGCCTGACAGGACAGGAACACGCCGGTCAGGTTCACGTCGAGCATCTTGCGCCATTGATCGAGCGGCATTTCCTCGGCCGGGCGGGCGTTGGCGATTCCCGCGCAATTGACCGCCAGCGACAGCGGGCCGAGCGCGCTTTCGGTGCGCGCGACCGCATCACTCAACGAACCGCCGTCGGCGACGTCGCCGGTCAGCCTGAGGGAGCGGCGGCCCTTTTCGGCGATGGCGCGCGCGGTGTCCTCCAGCCCCGGGCTGCCGGGGAGATCGAACAGCGCCACATCGGCGCCCGCCGCCGCCAGCCCGATGGCGATGCCCTGGCCGATGCCGCTGCCCGCGCCGGTGACGAAGGCGATCTGATCTTTCAGCGAAAACATCTGCATGTCCATTTCTCCCGATATTTGGTCAGGTGGTCGCCAGTTGCATCACCGACACGCGGCCGGCGGCCTCGCGATCGAGAATGCCGCGATTGCGGCCACGGCTCAGCACCATCACGCGATGCGCCAGGCCGAGCACCTCGTCGAGATCGGAGCTGACGACGATCACCGCCATCCCCTGCCGCGCCAATCCCGCGACGATCTCATAGATCGCGGCGCGCGCGCCGACGTCGATGCCGCGCGTCGGCTCGTCCAGGATAACGACCCTCGGCTCGCGCAAAATGCTCTTGGCGATCACGACCTTCTGCTGGTTGCCGCCCGAAAGCTGGTTGACGCGCTGCTCGGCGGCGCCCTTGATCAGGAAACGCGCGATCGCCTGACGCGCGAAAGCCTGCGTGCGTCCCCTGGTGATCCAGCCGCTCGGCGCCGCGCGTTGGTAATTGCCGAGCGCCAGATTCTCGGCGATCGTTTGCGGCAGAATCAGGCCCTGCGCCTTGCGATCCTCCGGCACCAGCACGACGCCGTGCGCCAGCGGCCCGCCCGGCCCGTCGAGCCGGATCGCTTCGCCGTTGATCTTCACTTTGCCGGCGGCGATCGGATCGGCGCCGGCGATCGCGCGCATCAATTCGGTGCGCCCGGCGCCGACGATGCCGGCGACGCCGAACACCTCGCCGGGGCGGACGGAGAAGCTGATGTCGGCGAAGGCGCCGGCCGCGCTCGTCAGGTTCTCGACCTCGATCAGCGGCGCGGCCGCCGGCGGCGCGGCGATCGTGGGAAACATGCGGTCGAGCGGACGCCCGACCATTTGCTCAACCAGCACATTGACCGGCAATTGCGCGGTGTCGTGGGTGGCGACCAACCGTCCGTCGCGCAGCACCGCGACGCGGTCGGCGATGCGCGCGATCTCCTCCAGACGATGACTGATATAGATGAAGCTGACGCCTTCGGATTTGAGTTGGCCGATCTGCTCGAACAGCCGCTCCGTCTCCTCAGCCCCGAGCGCCGCCGTCGGTTCGTCGAGAATCAGCAGGCGCGCGTGCAGCGTCAGCGCCTTGGCGATTTCCACCTGCTGCTGCGCGGCGACGCGCAGATGGCGCACCAGCGTGGTGGGCGCGACGTCGAGGCCGAGGCGGTGCAGTTGCGCGGCGGCGCGCTCGTTCATCGATTTGCGATCAACCCGTCCGCCGCGCATCGGCAGCCGGCCGACGAACACGTTTTCGGCGATCGAGAGATCGAGCAGGAGGCGCATCTCCTGATGGATGAGGCCGATGCCGGCCGACAGCGCATCAGCCGGCGCCTGGGGTTGATGCGGTTCGCCGCGCCACGTCATCGCGCCCGCGCTCGGCTTGACGAGGCCGGAGATGATGGAGGCGATCGTCGATTTACCGGCGCCGTTCTCGCCGAGCAGCGCCAGGACTTCGCCCGGACGCACGTCGAGATCGACGTCGGACAGCACGGTGACGGGCCCGTAGCGCTTGCCGATGCCGCGCAACGACAAACCTGGGTCGCTCATCGAAGCGGGCCGCGTCGAACTCGTCATCGTGTTGGCCTTCGGAAATGAGGGCGGCGCGATAACGCCGCCCTTGCGTCGCGACGTCGATCAGGGATGTTTGGCGATGAAGCCTTCGACATTCGCCTTGGTGGTCAGCGTCGCATCCTGAAGCTGCTCGGCGGGAAGCTTCTTGCCGGCGACGATCTCGATCGCCGAATCGAGACCTAGACGGCCCATCTTCTGGGTCTGCTGCGTCGCGGTGACGTCAAACACGCCGTCCTTCAGCGCCACCAGCGCGGCCGTGTCGCCGTCGAACCCGCCAACGATGATGCGGTGATCGGGATGGGCCACCTTGACCGCCTGCGCGGCGCCGAGCGCGAGCGCGTCGGCCTGGGCGAAGATGATGTTCACCTTGGGATGCGCCTGGAGCAGGTCCTGCGACAGCGCGAAGCCCTCGTCCTGGTGCCACTGCTGGCTCCACAACTCGCCCACGACCTTGATGTCGGGATAGGCTTTCAACGCCTCGCCGCAACCCTTGGAGCGATCAACCTCCGGCGTCGTGCCCTTCTGGCCGTGGATGATCAGCATCTCGCCCTTGCCGCCCGCCTGCTTGGCGAGATAGTCGCACACTTGTTTGGCCGAGGTGACGCTGTCGGTGGCGATGAACGTGTCGCCGGGCGCGCCGTCAGCGTTGCGGTCGATGTTGATCACGGGCACGTTGGCGGCGCGCGCCGCTTTCACCGGCACCGAGGCCGCCGTCGCGCCGGCGGGGATGTAGATCAGCGCGTCGATGTTCTGCGCCAGCAGATCCTGGATCTGGTTGACCTGCGTCGCCGCGTCGCCCTTGGCGTCGACGGTGATCACCTGGATGCCCTTTTCCTTGCCGTAGCTCTCGACGGATTCCTTGATCTGATTGAAGAAGTTCGCTTGTAGATTGGCGACCGCCAGACCGACCTTCTTCAACTCCTTCGCCTCAGCGCCGAAGGCGGAAGCAAGCGCGACCGCGGCGACGGCCGCGAACAGAGAAGCTTTGCGAATTCCCATGATTTCCTCCAGTTTCACTCTCGTTCTGCGCAGCGAGACATTCGCGGCGCAGGTTCCCACCTTCGGCCCTTGCGGACCCCGATCCGCCCCTTGCCAGGACGGCGCCGGTTGTCGGCGGCGAGCTTTGGCGCCCGTCGCCAAGTGCGAAGCGCTAACCCTTGCGGTTGCGCAAACTATCGGTCGCCACCGCCACGGCGATCACCAACCCGATGACGACCTGCTGCACGAAGGGCGAGACCTGCAACAGATTGAGGCCGTTGCGCAGAAAGCCGATGATGAGCACGCCGACCGCCGTGCCGCCGATGCCGCCAACGCCGCCCGACAGGCTGGCGCCGCCGATGACGACCGCCGCGATAGTGTCCAACTCGTAGCCGATGCCGGAACTTGGTTGAGCCGAGTCGAGCCGGGCGGAGAGGATGACGCCGGCAAGCCCGGCGAGCGTCGCGCCGGTGACATAGACCCAGATCGTCGCCGCCCGCACGTCGATGCCCGCAAGCCGGGCCACTTCGGCGCTGCCGCCGATCGCATAGAGCGCGCGCCCGACCGGGCGGAATTGCAGGATGATCCATGACACGACGACGATCAGGATCATCAGCCCGACCGTCACGGTGAGGAAGCCGAAATTGCGGATGATCGCCAGATTGGAGAACCACTCGGGGAAGCCGACGATCTGTTCGCCATTGGTGATGATGCTCGCAACGCCGCGCGCGATCGACATCATCGCCAGAGTGGCGATGAACGCGGGCATGTGCAGCCGCGTCACCATCAGACCCGAAGCCAGACCGCAGATCGCCGAGACAACCAGCGCGGCGAGAATGGCGGCGACGAACGGCCAGTGCTGATAGTTCCCGAGATAACCCATCACCATCGCGGACAGGGCCAGAACCGAGCCGACGGAAAGGTCGATGCCGCCGATCAGAATGACGAACGTCATCCCGACGGCCATGACGCCGAGCACGGTGATCTGATCCATCACGTTGAGGAAATTTCGCGACGACAGGAATGTGTCGGTCGAGAACGACAGGAACACGCACAGCACGATCAAGCCGATCAGCGGCCCCGTCGCGCCGCTGATGAATTGGACAACGCCGCCGCCGCCCTTGGCCTCGGCCGCCGTTCCGCTGATCGACATCGTTCCCTCCAATTCTAATGGACCGGCTGGCCGCGGGCGCGCGCGACCGCCTGCGCCCAGCCGCGCCGTTCCTCGGCGCGGGCGCGCTCCGGCAACCGTGGCGTGAACCGTCGCGCGCCGCGATCCCTGCGGCTCAGCCCGTCAAAAGTGAACAGACCGGCGCCGACGCCGGCCAGATGCGCGACGCCGAGCGCCGACAATTCGGCGACATCGGTGCGCTCGACCGGAACGGCGACCATGTCGGCCTCGAACTGCATCAGTTGATCGTTGCGGGTCGGGCCGCCATCAACCAGCAACCGCTCCACCGGCGCGCCGCTCAGGCGAAAGGCGTCAACCACGTCGGCGATCTGATGCGCGATCGAATCGAGCGCGGCGCGGGCGAACGGGGCGCGGGTGAGGCCGAAGGAAAAGCCGGTCGCGATGGCGACGGCGTCGGGGTCCCACCACGGCGCGCCCAAGCCGCCGAAGGCGGGCACGAGGCTGACGCCGCTGGCGTCGCGCGCGGTCGCGGCGAGATCGGCGAGCTCCTGCGTCGTGACGCCGAGCAGTTCGGCGGCCCAGTTGAGCGTCGAGCCGGCGCTGCGGATGTTGCCCTCGAACGCCAGCACCGGCGCGTCGATCCACCAGGCCAGCGTCAGGCAAACGCTGGGCGCACCCGCGTCGCCATCGGCGACCTTGCCGCGATCAACCAGCCCCATCACCGACGAGCCGGTCCCGTGCGTCGCCTTCACGGGGCCGGGCGCAAACGCGCCATGCGCGAACAGCGCGGCGTGCGAATCGGCGAGGACGGCGCCGACCGGCGCGCCGTCCAGCGAGACGGCGAGGCCGCGCGCGGCGGGGAAAGGCCCGGTCGAGGCGACGACGCGCGGCAGCGCCGCCGCCGGTATGTCGAAAATTTCCAGCAGTTGCTCATCCCACCGCGCCGTGACGACGTTGAAGAGTTGGGTGCGCGAGGCGTTGCCGGCTTCGATCACAGGTTCGCCGCCGAAGCGGGAGAGCAGGAAGGCGTCGATCGTGCCGATGCAGAGATCGCCGGCTTTCGCTTTGACCTGACCGTTCGGCAGTTGGTCCAACAACCAGCGCGCCTTCGCGGCGGAGAACATTGGGTCCAGCGGCAGGCCGCTGCGCCGGCGCACCATCGGCGCGTGCTCGCGGCGGCGCAACTCGGCGCAAACCGTCTCGGTGCGTTGATCCTGCCACGACAAAACCGGCGTCAGCGGCGCGCCGCTGCGACGATCCCAGATGACGCAGGATTCGCGCTGCGTGCTGAGACCGATCGCGGCGATCCTGCCGGCGCGGGTGGTCTCCAGCGCGCTCGCCGCCGCGCGGCGCACGCTGTTCCAAATGTCCTGCGCATCCTGCTCGACCCAGCCCGGCTGCGGCGTGGCGATCGCCACCGGCGCCTGTCCCCGGCCAACCACGGCGCCGGCCGCATCGACCACGAGGCATTTCGTCGAGCTGGTGCCCTGGTCGATCGCCAGGATCAACTCTCCCGACATGTCACCGCCCCTTCAGGTCCAACGCTGCCGCGACGATTCCCTCGCAATTCAGCCCGAAATGATCGAACAGGAATTCCGCCGAGCCGGTCGGCGCGAAGCCTTTGACGCCGAGCAGGCGCATCGGCGCGGGCGCGTGGCGAACCACGATTTCGGCGACCGCCGCCCCCAGGCCGCCTTCGATCATCGCCTCCTCGACCGTGACGATCGCGCCGGTCTCGCGCGCCGCGGCGACGATCACCGCTTCGTCGAGCGGCTTGATCGTGGCGACGTTGAGGACGCGCGCTTGCAGGCCGCGCTGCGCCAAAGCTTCGGCGGCCGCCAGCGCGCGCGCAACCATCGCGCCGGTCGCGACGATGGTGAGATCGGTTCCGGCGCGCAGCCTATCGATGCGGCCGAAGCTGAAGGCGTCGTGCGCGTCGGCGCTGACGGAGGGCACTTTCGTGCGCCCGACCCTGAGATAGCACGGCGTCGCGGCGGCGGCCGCCCAGCGCACCGAAGCGGCGGTTTGCGCGGGATCGGCGGGAACGACGATGGCCAGACCGTCGATGGCGCGCAGCCAGCTCAGGTCTTCAATCGAATGATGGGTCGGCCCCAATTCGCCATAAGCCATGCCCGGACTCATGCCGCACAGCACGACCGGCAGCGCGTTATAGGCGACGTCGACCTTGACTTGCTCAAGCGCGCGGCCGGTGAGGAACGGCGCGGCGGCGCAGACGAAGGGAATGTAGCCGCCAATCGCCAGCCCGGCGCCGACTCCAACCATGTTCTGCTCGGCGATGCCGACGTTGATCAGGCGCTCGGGAAACTGTTTCTGGAACGCGCCGAGATTGCTCGACCCCACGCTGTCGTTGCAGACCGCGACGATGCGGGGATCGGCCTCAGCCAGCGCGATCAGCGTATCGGCGAACGCCTGACGGCAGTCGAACAACGCCGGCTTGGCGTTTGGCGGCGCTTCCATCACGCAAGCTCCCTGAGTGCGAGTTCGATCTGTTCGGACGAAGGCACCTTGTGGTGCCACTCGACCCGATCCTCGATGAAGGAGACGCCCTTGCCCTTGATCGTGTTGGCGATGGCGCAGCGCGGCCGCCCTTCGTGCGGCGCGACGAACGCCTGATAGAGCGCGGCGTGATCGTGGCCGTCGCATTCAACCACGTCCCAACCAAAGGCACGCCAGCGATCGCCCAGCGGCTCAAGACGGTTGGTGTCCTCGGTGCGGGCGCCCTGTTGCAGCCGGTTGCGGTCGACGACGGCGACGAGGTTGTCGAGCCCGCGATGGCCGGCGCACATCGCCGCTTCCCAGTTCGAGCCTTCCTGCAACTCGCCGTCGCCGAGCACGACATAGGTGCGCCACGAGGCGCGCGCGAGTTTCGCCGCGATGGCGCAGCCGACGCCAATCGGCAGGCCATGCCCGAGCGGCCCGGTGTTGGCCTCGACGCCGGGAATCTTGCGGCGATTGGGGTGGCCGTTGAGCGCCGAAAGCGGCTGCATGAAGGTGGCGAGCGCCTCGACCGGCATGAAGCCGCGCAGCGCCAGCGTCGAATAGAGCGCCGCCGCGCAATGGCCCTTGCTGAGAATGAACCGATCGCGCTCGGGGGCGCGCGGCGTCGTCGGATCAAGCCGGAGCACGCCGAAGAACAGCGTCGCGAGAATGTCGGTGACGGAGAGATCGCCGCCGACATGGCCAAGCCGCGCGCGGCCGATCATCTCGATCACGCTGCGCCGGATGCGCGTGGCCTCGGCGGCGAGCTTCTCGACGCGCTGCGCGGCGTCGAGATGCTCCGACAAGGCGACCGCGACGG
This sequence comes from Pseudomonadota bacterium, assembly GCA_028876585.1. The sequence goes on from JAGWRL010000208.1 coordinate 9,339, forward strand.
ACGGCGCTCCGGGCGGAGGCGAGGCCGAAAGCGACAATTTCCTCTCCTGCATAAATATTCGTTACTGCATTGAATTGCAAAATTAGCTCGACAAGACCTCCGAGTCAAGCCACATTGCCCACAATATCGCCACCCGGGATGGAGAGATGGGCTGCAACGCCTGCGCACAGGTCATCGCGTTCGCGGCGGAGCCTTGCGCGAAAACATTGGACGATTCATCTCAGTGTGAATATTTATGCGCAGATGCGGCGGACGCCGTCCCCCACTGGCGCAAGGCCATCCCATGAGCCGAACCGACGAATTGCGAATGATGGTGCGCGTCGCGCAGCTTTATCACGAGGACAAGCTCAAACAGGCCGACATCTCGCAGCGGCTGCATGTCTCGCAGGCCACCATCTCGCGGCTGTTGAGGCGGGCCGAGGACGAGGGCGTCGTGCGGGTGACGATCATCGCGCCGAGGGGCACCTACCCGCAGCAGGAGAGC
>JAGWRL010000209.1 GCA_028876585.1 Pseudomonadota bacterium
TCGGCGGCGCCGGCGCCGGCGGCGGCCGCGCCCGCGGGGCCGGCGAGCAGCGCCTGCGTCAGCGGCCGCACGCCGAACAGGATCAGCAGCGCGCCCACGGCGAGGATCGCCAGCGCGCTGAGGATCGTGCCGATCTGGCGGCCGATCAGCTCCATGATCGAGGGACCGGAGATCGGCTCCATGTCCTTGGAGGCGTCGGCGAAATCGACCACGGCGACCTTGATTGTGTCGCCGCGCGCCTTGTCGAGCCCGGCCGCCTGGGCCGCGATCTGCTCGATGTCCTTGGCCGCCTTGTCGATCGCGGCCTGATCGGGCTTGTCGCCCAGCGTCGCGGCGAGCGCGGCCTTGTTGATCAGCAGCGCCACCGACAGGCCCTTGACCGTGAACCCCTGGCTGGTGACGGTGATCGACTTCGAGGACACCTCGTAATTGGTCAGTTCTTCCTTCTTGTCGGTCGAATCGTTGGATTGCTTGGTGTCGCTGGCGGAATTCTGCGGTTTGGGCAGGTTGGCCTGCACGCCGGCGGGCGAGGCGCCGGCGCTGTTTTGCGAATTCTGCTTTTCCTTCGTCACCCTGACGCTGCGTTCGGCGCGCTTGTCGGGATCGTAGGTCGTCTCGCTGGTCTGCATCTTGTCGGCGTTGAGCTTGGCGGCGACGCTGACCTGGAAATTGCGCGGGCTGAGATAGGGCGACAGCGTGTGGGTGATCGAATCGCGCACCTCGCGCGACACGCTCAGTTGCAGCGAAAGCAGATTGTCGGGCGCGTCGTCGAGCGTCTGCGAACCGCTGGCGAGCAACTGCCCGTTGACGTCGAGAACCGTCACCTCTTCCGGCTTCATGCCGGGAACGGCGGAGGCGACGAGCTTGCGGATCGCCAGACCCGTCGAACGGGCGTCGAGCCCGTCGCCGCGGATGATGACGCTGGCGGAAGGGGGTTGGCGTTCGCGCCGGAACGAGCCTTCGTCGCCGAACACGACATGCACCCGCGCCGCCTTGACGCCGCGCATCATCTGTATGGTGCGGGCGAGCTCGCCCTCCAGCGCCCTGACGCGCGTCACCTGCTGCATGAACGAGGTCAGGCCGAGCGAGCCGAGTTTGTCATAGAGTTCGTCGCCGACGTTGCCGCTGTGCGGCAGGCCCTTTTGCGCGAGAATCATGCGCGCCTGCGCGGTCTGCGCGACTGGCGTCTGCACCGCGGTTCCATCGGCGCTGACGTCGAAGGGAATGCCGGCTTCGGTGAGGGCGGCGCCGATGCCCACGACGTCGTCGCGGTCGAGGCCGGAATAGAGCGTCTCCTGCGTCGGGCGGCTGAGATACCAGCCGGCGAAGCCCGTCAGTGCGAACACCAGCGCGCCGACCAGCGACATCGCCGCCAGCCTTTTCGCGCCAAGGGCCATGAGATTGGCCCATATTCGCTTGGCTTGCGCCAGCGCGTTCATCGCTTCACCCGCCCGCTCTCCGGTCAGCCCCTGTCTTCGGGCGTCAAGCTTGTGCGGGCGTTGTGCGCCGGGTCAGCAAACAAGATGCGGGAAAACGCGAAAATTGTTTGCAAAGGGCGGCGAGGTAACCATAAATTAAGTCCGCGCGGCCACATTCGGCCTCGACCTTCACGGGCGTCGCCAAATCCCGCGGCCACCGAAGGAGCACACGGCGAATAGGCCCCGCGCTTGGGGCTCTAGGGCATAAAGCCGCCTCGCCGTCTCGGTGTAAATCCGAAATGTCACGCCATCATCTGTGATCAATCGGACGGGAGCTTCCCAGTGAACTCAATTCTCCACAACTCCGCCGCCATGTCGGCGCTGCAATCGCTCAACATGACCCAGCAGGCTTTGTCGACGGTGCAGAACCAGGTTTCGAGCGGCCTCGCCGTCGCCAACGCCTCCGACAACGCCGCTTATTGGTCGATCGCGACGCAGCTCAACGCCAACTCGACGATGGTGACCGCCTCGAACTCCGCGTTGACGCAGAGCCAGGCGGTGCTCGACACCGCCAACACGGCGATCAAATCGATCATCACCACGATCAACTCGATCCAGACCGCGCTGACCGAGGCGACCAACCCGGGCGCCGCGCTCAACAACATCAACACCACGCTCGCCGCGCTCGGCCAGCAGCTGACCGACGCGGTGACCGGCGCCTCGTTCAACGGCATCAACGTCGTCGACGGTTCCTCGATCGCCGGCTCCTCGACCAGCATCAGCTTCGTGTCGGGCTACAACGCCGCGACCGCCAACGTCACCGCCGTCGGCATGTCGATGACCTCGATCTATACGGCGGACCCGACCGCCGGCAACGCGGGCACCGGCATCCTCGGCGTGGCGGTCGGCACGACGACGCTCGCCGGCACCTATGATCTGACCCAGCTCGGGGCCTCGACGGCCGGCGGCACCGCCGTCACGGCCTCCAACGCGCAGGACATTCTCACCGCCGTCAATGCGGCGCTGAACTCGGTCACCAACTACGCCGCCTCGATCGGCGCCACCCAGGATCGTATGTCGTCGATGTCCAACCTCAACATGGCCCTGACGAACAACTACGCCAAGGGCGTCTCTGGCCTGGTCGACGCCGACATGAACACCGCCTCGACCCGCTTGCAGGCGTTGCAGACGCAGCAGCAACTGGGCATCCAGTCGCTGTCGATCGCCAACCAGAACGCGCAGCTGATCATGAAGCTGTTCGGCTGACGCCGGCTTCGCCGCATCCCCTTGCGGATGCGGCGGCCCTGGCCAGTGCGCCCGCGCGGTTCCCGCCGCGCGGTTTTTTTTGCGCCCGGCGCGCACCCAACAAGAAAAGGGCGAAGCGCCCGCGCGCTTCGCCCTTTTTTCAAACCGGCCCAGATAGCGCGGCGTTCAGTGCTCGTCGCCGGGGCGCTTCAGGCAATAGCCAAGGAAGCGCTTGCTGTCGATCGGATCGTAGCCGAGCCGGTGCTTGAGCTTCTTGCGCAGCTTGCTGATGTGGCTCTCGACCACGTTCTCGTCGACGTCCTCGTCGAAGATGCCGTAGACCGCGTTGAAGATCTGGGTCTTCGACAGCCGCCGGCCGCGATTGCGCATCAGACATTCGAGGATGCGGCGCTCGCGGCGCGGCAGCGGCATCGCTTCGCCGCGCACCTCCACTTCGCGGCCGTCGAAATAGACCGTGAGGTCGCCGATCGAAATGTCGCGGTTCTCGGCCATGTTGCGGCGGGCGATGGCGCCGACGCGGGCGAGAATCTCGCGCACATGCACCGGCTTGCGCACCACGTCGTCGACGCCGGCGGCGAACAGGCCGAGCGTGTCGTCGAGCGAGGGGCGCTCGCGCAGGCACAGCACCGGCGCCTTCGAACGCTCGCGGATCAGTTTGGGGAAATGATCGCGGCCGTGGCAATCGCCGATCAGGAACGCCTCGACCGCCTCGACGTCGCCGTCGCTGGCCTTTTGCAGCCACTCGCCAAACTCTATCGGATCGATGCCGGTGGTGGTGACGCCCTCGCGGTCGAAGCTGGAAGCATATCCACCCGTCACGATATTCCGGTCGTCTACAATAATGTACATCGCATCCCCGCTTTATTGTTCTCGCCTCAACATGGCTCGGTTCGCGCAGGCGTGGGGCGCCACGCCGGATCTGCGCGTCCCTCGCGCGGGCGGAGGCCTGCGCGGGGGCGGTTGTGATCGCAGCCCGTTGGAAGGAGCTGCAATTACAACCCTAGGTTGATGAAACGGGTGTACACGCGCTATGGTTAACAAAAGCATAAGCGTCGAAAATGCAAGCATGGGAAAACGACATTTGACGCCGTGCGCGCGCGGGCAGCGTTAACGGTAAGTCAATGGTATTCGAGACTTAACGCGGGCGGTTGAAGCGGCGGAAAGGCGCGATCGCGGCGAGCCTCAGTTTCGGCCGAATTGAAGGGCATCGCACGCCGGCCGCCCGGATTCCCGCCTTACGCCCAAGCTTCACGAGGCCATTACCGCCCATGCCCGACGCCGCTCCCGACACGACGCTGCTCCAGATGTTCTGGACGGCGCATATCGTCGTTAAAATCGTGATGCTGGGGCTGCTCGGCTCCTCGTTCTGGAGCTGGGTCATCATTATCGACAAGACGATCCTGTTCCGCCGGATTCGCGTCGAAATGGACAATTTCGAGCAGACCTTCTGGTCCGGCCAGAGTCTTGAAGAGCTTTACGCCTCACTGTTGCAGAAGCCGGTGACGGGCGCGGCGGCGCTGTTCGTGGCGGCGATGCGGGAGTGGAAGCGTTCGTTTCAGAACGCGCAGAGTTCGTTCCGCGGCCTGCACGCCCGCATCGACAAGGTGCTCGACGTCACCATCGCGCGCGAGGTCGAGCGGCTCGAATCGAACCTATTGTTTCTCGCCACCGTCGCCTCGGCGGGTCCGTTCGTCGGCCTGTTCGGCACGGTCTGGGGCATCATGACCTCGTTCCGCTCGATCGCGGCCTCGAAGAACACCTCGCTGGCGGTGGTCGCGCCGGGCATCGCCGAGGCGCTGCTGGCGACAGCCATCGGCCTGTTCGCCGCCATTCCCGCGCTCATCGCCTACAACAAGCTGCAAGGCGACGTGGCGCGGGCGCAGGCGCGGCTGGAAAGCTTCGCCGACGAATTCTCCTCCATCCTGTCGCGGCAGATCGACCAGCATCTGCCCGGCGAGCGGGCGGCTTAGAGCATGGGCGCCTCGATGGGCGGAGCGGGCCGCAAGAACGGGCGCGGCCGGCGCGGCGTGCCGCGCTACGGCGCGATGGCCGACATCAACATGACGCCGTTCATCGACGTGATGCTGGTGCTGCTGATCATCTTCATGGTCGCCGCGCCGTTGCTGACCAACGGCGTCACCGTCGATCTGCCCAAGGCGCAGGCCGGCGCGCTCAATGTCGATCAGAAGCCGGTCTCCATCTCCATCGACGAGAAGGGGCAGATATTCGTGATGGACGCGCCGATCGGCGACGGCGAGGTCGTCGATCGGCTGAAAACGCTGGCGACCGACGGGCCGGACACGCGCATCTACCTGCGCGCCTCCAAGACCGTCCCCTATGGCCGGGTCGCCGAAATCATGGGCGAGGTCACCTCCGCCGGCTACAAGAAGGTCGCGCTGGTCACCGAGCCCCGGGACAAGTGACGGCGGATCGCCTTGGCGGAAGGGTCTGAGAAGACGGGGCTGATCGTCTCCGGCGCCATGCATCTGGCGCTGCTGGCGATCCTTGTCTTCGGCTTCGCGCGCGCGCCGCGCTTCGACGACGCGCCCGAATCGATTCCGGTCGAGACGGTCACCACCGCTCAGCTCAACGACATCATGCAGGGCGAGAAGACGGCCAAACCCGCCCCGGCGCCCAAACCCCCGGCGCCCGCGCCGCAACCGCCCGA
>JAGWRL010000210.1 GCA_028876585.1 Pseudomonadota bacterium
CCCGCACAAAATCCTGCGCCGCGATCTCGAAGCCGGGGTCAAACACAAGGGGCTGGCCGAGCAGCTCGGCGAATTCTGCGCCCGCACGCTGTTTCGCGGCTCCGACCTGTCGATGCCGACGGCGCAGCGCAAGGCCGATCTCGCGTTGTTTGCCGACAATGTCGCGCTCAGCGACATCACCGAACGGCTGGTGTTCACCGACCCCTATTACGCCGCGCCGCTGAACCGGCACACGCCGGGCCTCGATGCTATCGTCGCGGAGCTGCGCGCCGACGTCGATCTGAAAGTCGCCGCGCAGCAGATGAAGCTCAAGTTCTGCAACCACGCGGAGACGCTGGTGCATGGCGACCTGCACACCGGCTCGATCATGGCGCATGAGGGCGACGCGCGGGTGATCGACCCGGAATTCGCCGTCTACGGCCCGTTCGGCTTCGACGTCGGCATGTTGATCGCCAATTTCCTGATGGCCTATTTCGCGCAAGCCGGCTACGAGGCCCGCGCCGGCGAACGCGAGGATTTCCGCGGCTGGACGCTCGATGTGGCGGAGGGCGTGTGGACGCGCTTCCGCACCGAATTCGCGCGGTTGTGGCGCACCGAGCGCACCGGCATCCTCTACCCGCCCGCGCTGTACGAGGATCAGGGCCACACGCTCGCCGCCGAGCAGGCGTTAAGCGCGCTGTTGCAGGAGATCTGGATCGACGCGCTCGGCTTCGCCGGGGTCGAGATGCACCGCCGCATCCTCGGCCTCGCCCATATCGCCGAGTTCGAGCATATCGAGGACGCGAGCCGCCGCGCCGCCTGCGAAGCCAAGGCCCTGCGCCTCGGCCGGCATCTCGCCGTCAACCGCGCCCGGCTGCTGGGATTTACCGACGTGCGCGCGGCGGCGGTGCGGCTGGAGCGCGGGGCCTAGCCCTTCTTCGGCTCCACGTGGCCGCCGAAGCCCTTGCGCATCGCGGAGATGATCTTCTCGGCGTAGGTGTGTTGCTGGCGCGAGCGGAAGCGGGTGTAGAGCGCGGCCGACAGCACTTCGGCCGGCACCGCCTCCTCGATGGCGGCCTGCAAGGTCCAGCGGCCTTCGCCGGAATCCTCGATATAGCCGGAATAGGATTCGAGCTTCTCCTCCTGCGACAGCGCGCTGGAGGTGAGGTCGAGCAACCACGAGGAAATGACGCTGCCGCGCCGCCAGACTTCGGCGACGTCGGCCAGTTCGAAATTGAAACGATGCTCGGGCGCGACGCCCTCCGCGTCGGCGTTGCGCAGAATGTCAAAACCTTCGGCGTAGGCCTGCATCAGGCCGTATTCGATGCCGTTATGCACCATCTTGACGAAATGCCCGGCGCCGCAGGGGCCGGCGTGCATGTAGCCCTGCTCGACGCGGGGATCGCGCGCCTCGCGCCCCGGCGTGAGCGGAATCGAGCCCTTGCCCGGCGCCAGCGCGGCGAAGATCGGGTCGAGCCGCTTCACCACGTCCTTGTCGCCGCCGATCATCATGCAATAGCCGCGCTCCAGCCCCCAGACGCCGCCGCTGGTGCCGACATCGAGATAGTGCAGCCCTTTTTCCGCCAGCGCCTTGCCGCGCCGGATGTCGTCGCGCCAGAACGAATTGCCGCCGTCGAGGATGGCGTCGCCGGGGCTGAGCAGGCCGGTCAGCGCATCAATCGTCGATTCGGTGGGGGCGCCCGCCGGCAGCATCACCCAAACAGCGCGCGGGGCGTCGAGCTTCGCGACGAGCGCCTCCAGCGAACTCGCCGCCGTCGCGCCCTCCCTGGCCAGCGCCTCGCCGGGCTTGGGGTCGCGGTCGTAGACGACGCAGGCGTGTCCGGCTTTCGTCAGCCGGCGCACGATATTCGCGCCCATGCGACCCAAACCGATCATGCCGAGCTGCATCGCCGTCTCCCATTTCGTGGAGCCGCTTTCTAGGCGCGAAGCGCGCGCGCGGCAATCGCGGCCGACGGGGCCGCGACAGCTCCGCGCCAGCCGGCGTCAATCCTTGGCGCGCTCGACGTAGGAGCCGTCTTCGGTCTGGATGACGATGCGCGTGCCGGCCGAGACGTGGGGGGGCACCATCACGCGCGCGCCGTTCGACATTTTCGCCGGCTTGTAGGAGGACGACGCCGTCTGGCCCTTGGTCACCGGCTCGGTCTCAAGGATTTCCAGCGTCACGCGGGGCGGAAGTTGGATTCCCACCGCTTTGTCGTTGAAGATCGACAGGATGACCTTCATGCCCTCCTGCAACCATTGCGCCTGATCGCCGATCACGTCCTCCGGCACCTGAATCTGCTCGTAATTCTCGTTGTTCATGAAGTGATAGCCGTCGCTATCCTTGTAGAGAAAATCGTAGTCCTTGTCCTCGACGAAGGCGCGCTCGACCTGCTCGGTGGTCTTGAAGCGGTCGGTCACCTTGACGCCGTCGGCGAGCCGGCGCATGTCGATCTGCGTCGTCGGCGTGCCCTTGCCGGGAAAGAAACTTTCGGCGGACAGGACGACGCAGAGATGGCCGTCCTCGCGCTCGATGATGTTGCCCTTGCGAATCGAGCTGGCGATGACTCTCACGATAAATCCCTTGACGGCTGGCGCGCGTGTCCGACGCGCGCGAATTGGGCTGCCTCAAATCAGATCGGAGCCGAATTGTCGATACCCTCGCCGTTTTGGGCGCCCGACCGTCACGCCGACCGCCGTCCGCGCCTGCTCGCCCGCGCCCGCGCCCTGACGGCGCTACGGGCGTGGTTCGACGCGGAGGGCTTCGTCGAGGTCGAGCCGGCGGCGCTCCAGTTATCCCCCGGCAACGAGACGCATCTGCACGGCTTTTCCACCGAGTTGATCACAGGCGAGGGCGCGCGCCATCAAGCCTACCTGCACACCTCGCCGGAATTCGCGATGAAAAAGCTGCTGGCGGGCGGCGAGACGCGGATTTTCGCGCTCGCGCGCGTGTTCCGCAACCGCGAGCGCACCGCTTTGCACGCGCCCGAATTCACCATGCTGGAATGGTATCGCGCCGGCGAGGGGCTCGACGCGCTGATCGCCGATGGCGCGGCGATCCTGCGGCTGGCGGCGCAGGCGGCGGGGGCGACGCGGCTGCGTTTTCGCGGTCGTGAGGCCGACCCGTTCGCTGAGCCCGAGCGGCTCAGCGTGCGCGAGGCGTTTTTGCGTTACGCGGGGGTGGATATTTTCGCTGGCGAGACAGAACCTTCCTTCGCCGTCTTGCCCGGGCTTGTCCCGGGCATCCACGCGGTTCAGCCGCATCTTGTTCAGACGCCCGAGGCCGCACCTCCCCCTAAAGCGTCGGGAGACGGCTCGGCGTGGATGGCCGGGACAAGCCCGGCCATGACGGAGCGGCGCGGACTTTGCGCCCCCGCCGTCCTCGCCGACGCCTGCGCCCGCTTAGGGCTGCGCACAGCCCCCGACGACAGTTGGTCGGACCTGTTCAGCCGCATCTTGAGCGAAAAAGTCGAGCCCAACCTCGGCCTCGGCCGGCCGACCATCCTGTGCGATTATCCCGCCAGCGAGGCGGCGCTGGCCAGGCTTTCGCCGCACGACCCCCGCGTCGCCGAGCGGTTCGAGCTTTACGCCTGCGGCGTCGAACTCGCCAACGCCTTCGGCGAACTCACCGATCCCGCTGAGCAGCGCCGCCGCTTCGCCGAGGACATGGCGCTGAAGGCGCAACTCTATGGGGAAAGCTATCCCATCGACGAAGATTTTCTGCGCGCGCTGCCGTACATGGGGCCGACGAGCGGCGCCGCGCTTGGGTTCGACCGGGTGATGATGCTGGCCTGCGGCGCGGCCGGAATCGAGGACGTGCAATGGACGCCGGTGTTCCGGCCGTGAAAATCGCGCGCGCCAGGGAAGCGCTGCATCGGGTGTTCGGCTTCGCCGATTTCCGCCTCGGCCAGGAGGAAATCCTCGCCGCGGTGCTGAACGGCCAGGACGTGATGGCGATCATGCCGACCGGCAGCGGCAAATCGCTGCTGTTCCAGCTTCCCGCGCTGCTCGGCGACGGCCTGACCGTCGTCGTCTCGCCGCTGATCGCGCTGATGCGCGATCAGGTGGCGCAGATGCGCGCCTATGGCGTGGCCGCCGCCGCGCTCAATTCCGCCGCCGACGGCGCCGAGCGGGCCTCGATCTACGACGCCTTGTCGGCGCGCCGGCTGCGGCTGCTCTATGTCGCGCCCGAGCGGCTGTTGCGCGACGACACGCTGCAATTGCTGCACACCTGCCGCGTTGACCTGCTCGCCATCGACGAGGCGCATTGCGTGTCGCAATGGGGCCACGATTTCCGCCCCGAATATATCCGCCTGAAGGAGGCGGCGCAGGCGCTCGGCCGCCCGCCGACGCTCGCCGTCACCGCCACGGCGGACGCGCCGACGCGCGCCGACATCGAGCAGCGGCTGTTCTTCCAGCCGCCGAAAATCTTCGTGCGCTCGTTCGACCGGCCGAACCTGTTTCTGGCGATGCGGCCGAAGACCGACGCGACGCGCCAATTGTGGGAGGCGCTGGAGCGCCATCGCGGCGAGAGCGGCATCGTCTATTGCGGCTCGCGCAAGCGCACCGAGGAGCTGGCGCGCGAATTCTCCGAGCGCGGCCGGCGCGCGCTGCCCTATCACGCGGGGCTGCCCGCAGACATACGCTCGTCCAACCAGGACGCGTTTCTGCAAGAGGACGGCGTGGTGATGTGCGCCACCATCGCCTTCGGCATGGGCGTCGACAAGCCCGACGTGCGCTTCGTCTGCCACGCCGACATGCCGTCCTCGATCGAAAGCTATTATCAGGAGATCGGCCGCGCCGGCCGCGACGGCCTGCCCGCCGACACGCTGACGCTGTACGGCGCCGGCGATATCGAGCTGCGCCGGCGCCAGATCGAGGAAGGCGAGAAGACTCCCGAGCGTCGCCGCGTCGAGCAGGACAAGCTCGACGACCTCGTGGCTCTGTGCGAGAGCGCGCGCTGCCGGCGCCAGATGCTGCTCGGATTCTTTGGCGAGGAGAGCGGCCCCTGCGGCCATTGCGACGTCTGCAACGGCGCGGTGCGGCTGGTTGACGGTTCGCTCGAAGCGCAGAAGGCGCTGTCCGCGGTTTACCGCACCGCCGGCCGCTTCTTCTTCGGCCATCTCGCCAATATCCTGTCGGGCAAGACGACGGATGCGGTCGAGCGCTACGGTCACCATCAGCTCAAGACCTTCGGCGTCGGCAAGGACCGCTCGCCGGCCGACTGGCGCGGCGTGCTGCGCCAGTTGCTGAGCGCGAAAATGATCGACCGCGACCGCGACGACCGCGACCGCCTCATCATCACCGACGCCGGCCGCGCGGTGCTGAAGGGCGAGACGCCGTTTCCTTTACGCGAGGATGTGTTGGCGGCCAAGCCGAAGGGCGCCCGCAAGCTCGCCCCGACGCCGCGCGACGCCGACGCCGATCTGTTCGCCGCGCTGAAGGCGTTGCGCGCGGCGATGGCGAAAGCCTCCAACCAGCCGGCCTATGTGATCTTCCCCGACCGCACGCTGATTGAAATGGCCAAGGAGAAGCCGCGCAATCTCGTCGAGATGGCCGAGATTCACGGCGTCGGCGAGCAGAAGCTGCAAAAGTTCGGCTCCGCCTTCCTCGCCGTGGTGAAAGACCATGCCTGAACTGCCCGAGGTCGAGACGGTGCGCCGGGGCCTCGCGCCGACTTTCATCGGCGCGCGGCTCGCGCGCGTCGAAACGCGCCGGCCGGACTTGCGCTTCCCCTTCCCCGAGCGTTTCGCCGAGCGCCTGCAAGGGCGCCTTGTACAAGACCTCAGGCGCCGCGCGAAATATCTGCTCGCCGATCTCGATTCCGGCGAGACGCTGGCGATGCATCTGGGCATGTCCGGTTCGTTCCGGATCGAGGACGTGCCTGTCGGCGAGTTCAACCACCCGCGCGGAAAGGGGCCGACGCACGATCACGTCGTGTTCCATTTCGAGGCCGGCCCCCGCGTCGTCTACAACGACCCGCGCCGGTTCGGCTTCATGCAGCTCGCGGCGACCGCGACGCTGGAGCGCCACCCGCTGTTCGCCGGCCTCGGCGTCGAGCCGCTGTCGGACGCTTTCGACGCCGCCGCGCTTTCGGGCGTGCTCGGCGGCGCCCGCGCGCCGCTGAAGAGCGCGCTTCTCGACCAGCGCCGCATCGCGGGCCTGGGCAATATCTATGTCTGCGAGGCGCTGCACCGCGCCCGCCTGTCGCCGTTACGCGAGGCGGGCGGCCTCACGCCCGCCGAGGCGCGCCGGCTGGCGAAGGCGATCCGCGAGGTGCTCGGCGAAGCGATCGAGGTCGGCGGCTCGACCTTGCGCGATCACCGCCAGGCCGACGGCAACCTTGGCTATTTCCAGCACAGTTTTGTCGTCTACGACCGCGAGGGCGCCGCCTGCGGCCGCTGCGGCGCGCTCATCCTGCGCAAGACGCAGAGCGGCCGCTCGACCTTCTACTGCGCCGCCTGCCAGCGCTGATGCTATAAGGGCGCTTCTGCGACAGGGAGCGTCCTATGTCCAAGCCCGAGACCCGCGTCTACAGCGAGAGCGAGACCAATGAGCGGCTGGCGGCGGAATTGCCGAAATGGCGGCTCGAAAACGGCTGGATCCGCCGCAAATACAAGACCCATAGTTGGAAGGGGACGATGATGGCGGTGCAGACGATCGGCCATCTCGCCGAGGCCGCCTGGCACCACCCCGATCTCGCCGTGTCCTACGCCTTCGTCGAAGTGAAGCTGACGACGCATGACGCCAAGGGGATCACCGACAAGGATTTCGAACTGGCGAAAAAGATCGAGGAGGTGATCGGCTGGCGCCCCGCCGCCGGCGCCGCGCTCGAAGGCACGCCGCAGGGCGATCCGCGCTTCGCCTATATCAAGTACGACTGAGGCTTTCGGCGGATTCGGGTGGCTGGCTACGGCGTCGTCGCCTATGTCGCGGCGTCACAGCACGAACCGGAACCGCGAACCATGTCGCAAGCCGAAACTCCGCCCGTGATGGGCGCACGCGAATGGCTGCTGCTTTTCGCGTTATCGGCGCTGTGGGGCGGCTC
>JAGWRL010000211.1 GCA_028876585.1 Pseudomonadota bacterium
CGCGCGCAAGGGCGCGTCAGGGGGCAGCCGCCGCATCGGGCGGGCCGTCCTGCGCCAGGCGCGGCAGATCGGCGACGTCCCAGCCCCCGCCCAGCGCCACGATCAGCGCCACGGCGGCGGAAAGCCGCGCCGCCTTGGACGCCAGCAAGGATTCCTCGTCCTGCAACGCCGTCGCCTCGGCGGTGACGACGGTGGTGAAAGCCTGCGTGCCGGCGCGATATTCGTTCAGCGCGATCTGCACCGCCTGCCGCGCGATCCGGACCGCCTCGACCTGCACCTTGATCTCGCGGTCGTAGATCCGGATCGCGGCGAGTTGGTCCTCGACCTGCTGGAACGCGGTCAGCACGGTCTGCCGGTAGGCCGCCACGCTCGCCTCGTAGGACGCGCGCGCCGCCTCGACCTGCGCCGCCGTCAGCCCGCCGTCGAAGAGCGGCTGCGCGATCGACAGCGCATAGGACCAGACCGGATTGGCCGCCGCGATCTGCCTGATGAACGGATCGCCGCGATAGCCGAACGCCCCGCTGAGCGAGATGTCGGGATAATAGGCTGAAATGGCGACGCCGATCGCCGCGTTCTGCTCCTTCATCGTCCGCTCGGCCGCCGCGATGTCCGGCCGCCGCTCCAACAGCCGCGACGGCAGCGTGATTGGGGGATGCGGCGCGCTCTCGGCCAGCCCGCGATGCGAGACGGCGACTTCCGACGGCGGCTTGCCCATCAACACGGCGATGGCGTGCTCGTTCTGCTTGCGCGCGACCTCGGTGTTGATCTGGCTCGCTTTGGCGGCGAGCACTTGCGCCTGCGCGGTGATGACGTCCGACTTCGCCGTGGTGCCGGCGTTGTACTGGTTCTGCGCGATGTCGAGCGAGCGCTGATATTGCCCGACCGTGTCGCCGAGCAGATCGTAGAGCGCGTCGGCCTGACGCACCTGAAAATAGGCCAGCGCCAGCGCCGATTGCGCCGAAAGCGTCGCATTGGCGAGATCGGCCGCGCTCACTTCCGCCGCCGCGCCCGATTGCTCGACCTGCCGCCGCACCCGGCCCCAGACGTCGAGCGTCCACGCCCCGGCGATCTGCGCGTTGAGATTGTCGCCCGCCGGCGGCCCCGATCGCGTCAGGTTGGGATCGAAGTTGAGCGTCGGAAACAGCCCGGCGCGCGCCTGCGAAATCAGCGCCAGCGCCTGCCGGTAATTGGCCTCGTCCGCCTTCAGCGTCTGGTTGGAGACGGCGACCGTCGCCTCCAGCCGGTCGAGTTCGCCATCGTGGAACGCGCGCCACCACGCGCCCTTCGGCGCCTCGTCGCGCGGGCCGGCGGGCTTCCAGCCCTTCACTTCCTTGTATTGCGCCGGCGCGATGGCGGCGGGCCTGAGATAATCCGGCCCGACCGCGACGCAGCCGGTCAACGCCAGCGCCAGCGCGGCGAGCGCGACGCGCCCGCTCATGCGCCCGCCGGCCGGCGCTCGCCGAGATAAAGCCAACGCCACCCTCGCCCCGCCGCCTTGCCGAGCCGGTCCAGAAACAGGAACAGCACCGGCGTAGTATACAACGTCAGCACCTGACTGACGATAAGCCCGCCGACGATGGTGATGCCGAGCGGCTGGCGCAATTCCGACCCCTCGCCCGTGCCCAGCGCGAGCGGCAGCGCGCCGAACAGCGCGGCCATCGTCGTCATGAGAATCGGGCGGAACCGCATCAGGCAGGCTTGGCGTATCGCCTCGCGCGTGTCGAGCCCCTCGCGCTCGGCGGCGAGCGCGAAATCGATCAGCATGATCGCGTTTTTCTTGACGATGCCGATCAGCAGAATGATGCCGATGAAGGCGATGATCGTCACCTCGGTATCGAACAACCGGAGCGCGATCAGCGCCCCGAGGGCGGCCGAGGGCAGCGTCGAGATGATCGTGATTGGATGAATATAGCTCTCATAGAGGATGCCGAGCACGAGATAGACCGTCAGCAGCGCCGCGCCCAGCAGCAGGATTTGCCCGCCCTGCGCCTGTTTCGAGGCGAGCGCCGTGCCGGAAAAAGAGCCGCGGATCGCGGCCGGCATGCTGATGGCGCGCTCGGCCGCCGCCACCTCCGTCTCGGCGTCGCTGAGCGCCTTGCCCTGCGCCAGGTTGAACGAGAGGGTCGCCGCGGCGAACTGGCCCTGATGATTGACGCCGAGCGGCGTGTGGCCCTCCTTGAAACCGGCGAAGGCGGCGAGCGGAACCATCGTTTCCTTCGATGTCGTCACCGCCGCGCCGGCCGAGGCGGCGGAACGGCCGCTGGCGGCGAGCGCGTTGGTGGCGAGATTGCGCGCCGAATCGGCGGCGATGGTCGCCGCCGTCGCGCTGCTGGCCGCGCTGGTCGGGGTGCTGAAACTGGCGGCGTTGGCGTTGGTGGTCTGCGTGCCGCGCGGACTGACGCCCGAGGTCGAGACATAGACCCCGCGCAGCGCTTCCGGATGCTGCCAGTAACGCGGCGCGACCTCCATAACGACGTGATACTGATTGAGCGCGTTGTAGATCGTCGACACCTGCCGCTGGCCGTAGGCGTCATAGAGCGTGTTGTCGACCGCGGCGAGGTTCAGCCCGACGCGGCTCAGCGTCGCACGGTCGATCTCGACGTCGGCTTCGAGGCCGCCTTGCTGCTGGTCGGAATTGACGTCCTTGAGCACGTCGGATTTGGCAAGCTCCGCCGTCAGCCGCGGCGCCCATTTGTAGAGTTCCGCCGTGTCGTCCGACAGCAGCGTGTATTGATAGGTCGCGTTGCTCTGCCGGCCGCCGACGCGCAGGTCCGACACCGCGACCAGGAACAGCCGCGCCCCGGCGACCTGCGCGAGCTTGCCGCGCAGCCGCGACACCACCCCGTCGGCCGTGATCTTGCGCTGTTTGAACGGCTTGAGCGAGATATAGACGAAGCCGGAATTGACCTGGCGTCCGCCGGTGACGCCGACCACCGTCGCGACCGCCGGATCGTCCTGCACGATTTCCTGCAACTGCG
The DNA here is from genome assembly GCA_028876585.1 of Pseudomonadota bacterium. Next base: position 2,979 of record JAGWRL010000211.1, read on the forward strand.
CGAGCTTGCGGCTCATCGCCTGGAACGAGATGCTCTGATCGCCCTGGATCGAGCCGATCATCAACCCGGTGTCCTGCACCGGAAACAGGCTGTAGCTCGCCTTCGCGAACAACCAGACCATCAGCCCGAACGACGCGGCGAATACGGCGAAGGTCTTCCAGGGATGCCCCAACACCACATCGAGCGTGACGCGATAGAAGTCGTGCACCACGTCGAACCCCGCCTCGCTCCAGCGGTAGAACCGGCCGTGCGTCTTCCGGGCCTCGCGCGGCAGCAGCAGCGCGCACATCACCGGCGTCGTCGTCAGCGACACCACCATCGAGATCAGCACCGCCATCGACAGCGTGACCGTGAATTCCTTGAACAGGCGGCCGACCAGCCCGCCCATCAGCAACAGCGGCAGGAACACCGCGACCAGCGACAAGCTGATCGAGACGACGGTGAAGCTCACCTCGCTCGCCCCCAGGATCGCCGCCTGCATCCGCGACTTGCCCTGTTCGAGATGGCGGGTGACGTTCTCCAATACGACGATGGCGTCGTCGACCACAAAGCCGGTCGAGATCGTCAGCGCCATCAGCGACAGGTTGTTGAGGCTGAAGCCGAGGAAATACATCGCCGCGAACGAGCCGATGATCGACACCGGCACCGCCACGCTCGGCACGGCGGAGGCGCGCACGTCGCGCAAGAACACGAACACCACCAGAATGACCAGCACGACGGAGGTGATCAGCGTCTTGATCGTATCGTCGAGCGAGCCGCGGATGGTGATCGAACGATCGACGACGACCGTGAGTTCGACGTCGCCGGGCAGCGCAGCGATCAGGCGCGGCAGCAGCGCCTTCACATTGTCGACCGCCTGAATGATGTTGGCGCCGGGCTCGCGCGACAGCACGATGCCGATCGCCGGCTTGCCGTTGGCCAGACCCGCGTTGCGCAGGTCCTCGACCGAATCCACGACCTCGGCGACGTCGCTGAGCCGCACCGCAGCGTTGTCGCGATAGGCGATCACCAGATCGCGAAAATGCGCCGCCTTGCTCGCCTGATCGTTGGCGTAGATCTGATAGTTGAAATCGGCGTCCTCGATCTGGCCTTTCGGGCTGTTGGCGTTGGCGGAGGCGAGCGCGGCGCGCACGTCCTCGAGGCCGACGCCGTAGTGATAGAGCGCGTTTGGGTTGAGTTCGACCCGCACCGCCGGCAGCGCGCTGCCCGTCACGTCGACTTCGCCGATCCCCGCCAGTTGCGAGAGCCTCTGTTGCAGCAGGTTGGAGGCGAGATCGTAGAGCTGGCCCTTGGGCCGCGTCGTCGAGGTCAGAGCCAGCACCATGATCGGCGCGTCGGCCGGGTTGATCTTGTGATAGCTCGGGTTCAGCTTGAGGCTCGCCGGCAGGTCGGCGCGGGCGGCGTTGATGGCGGCCTGCACGTCGCGCGCGGCGCCGTCGATGTCGCGGTCGAGGCCGAATTGCAGGATCACCCGCGTGTTGCCGAGCGAGCTTTGCGAGGTCATCTCGGTCACGTCGGCGATCTGGCCGAGGTGACGCTCCAAGGGCGCCGCGACATTGGTCGCCATATTGTCGGGGCTGGCGCCGGGCATGTTGGCCTGCACGACGATGGTGGCGAAATCGATCTGCGGCAGCGGCGAAACCGGCAGTTGCGGGAACGCCAGCAGGCCGGCGAGCGCGATGCCGATCGTCAACAGGATCGTCGCGACGGGGCGCCCGACGAACAAAGCCGAGAAGCCGCCGCTCACGAGCGCTCCGTCGCGATGGCGCCGCCGGCGGCGGAGAAACCGAGCGCCGCCGACAGCCGCTCGAAATAGAGATAGATCACCGGCGTGGTGTAGAGCGTCAACACCTGGCTGAAGGCGAGACCGCCAACGATGGCGAGGCCGAGCGGGCGGCGCAATTCCGAACCGACGCCGCTTCCCAGCATCAGCGGCAGCGCGCCGAACATCGCGGCAAGCGTCGTCATCAGGATCGGCCGCAGCCGCAGCAGACAGGCTTGATAGATCGCCTCGCGCGGCGGCAATCCTTCGACGCGCTGCGCCTCCAGCGCGAAGTCGATCATCATGATCGCGTTTTTCTTGACGATGCCGATCAGCAGCACGATGCCGATCACGCCGATGATGTCGAGCCCGGCGCCGGCCGCGTTGAGCGCCAGCAGCGCGCCGATGCCCGCCGATGGCAGGGTCGAGAGAATCGTGATCGGGTGGATGAAGCTCTCGTAGAGCACGCCCAGCACGATATACATCGTCATCACGGCGGCGCCGAGCAGGAACACTTCGTTCGACAGCGACGACTGGAACGCCAGCGCCGCGCCCTGGAACGCGACCTGAAACCCGCCGGGCAGGCCCATCCCGGCGATCTCAGCGTTGATATGGTCGACCGCCGCCCCGAGCGAGGCGCCGGGCGCAAGGTTGAACGAGATCGTCGTCACCGGGAATTGCTTGAGATGCGAAATCTGCAACGGCGAGCGGCGAACGGTGAGCGTCGAGATCGCCTCCAGCGGCGTCTGCCCCGTGGTGGAAGCCGAGGACGGCAGATAGATCGAGCCCATCGCCTTGATCGAAGTCCGCATCGCCGGATCGACATCGAGGATGACGCGATATTGCGTGGCTTGGGTGAAGATCGTCGAGATGATGCGCTGGCCGAAGGCGTCGTAGAGCGCGTTGTCGATCGAGGCCGGCGTCACGCCGAATCTCGCGGCGGTGGCGCGGTCGATGTCGACGGTGACCGCGCGGCCGTTGGGTTGCAGATCGCTGGCGACGTCGGCGACGTCGGGGATGCGCGCCAGCCGCTCCAGCAGCTTCGGCGTCCATTCCTGCAACGCCGCCAGATCCTGATTTTGCAGCGTGAACTGATATTGCGCGGCGCTGATTGCGGTGTCGATCGAGAGATCCTGCACCGGCTGCATGAACAAGGTTATGCCGGCGATGTCGCGCGTCTCGGCGAGCAACCGGCGGATGATCTGGCTCGCGTTCGCCTTGCGCTCGGCGTGCGGTTTCAGATTGATCAGCAGCCGGCCGGAATTGAGCGTCACGTTGGCGCCGTCGACGCCGATGAACGACGACAGGCTCTCCACATCGGCGTCGCCGAGGATCGCGTCGGCGACCTCCTGTTGCAGCTTGCCCATCTTGTCGAACGAGATCGCCTGATTGGCCTGCGTCACGCCCTGGATCACGCCCGTGTCCTGCACGGGAAAGAAGCCCTTGGGGATCGTCACGTAGAGATAGCCGGTCAACCCGAAGGTGGCCAGCGCCACCAGCAGCGTGACGAAGCTGTGATCGAGCGTGAAGCGCAACGTCGCGGCGTAAAACCGATGCACGGCGCGAAACAACGCGCCGCCGCTCGCCTGATGGCCCTCGACGCCCGGCGGCGCCGGCTTGAGCAGGATCGCGCACAGCATCGGCACCAGCGTCAGCGAGACGAAGGCGGAAATGACGATGGTCGCCGCCAGCGTGATCGCGAATTCGTGGAACAGCCGCCCGACCACGTCGCCCATGAACAACAGCGGGATCAGCACCGCGATCAGCGAGACGGTGAGCGAGATGATGGTGAAGCCGATCTGCTGGCTGCCCTTCAGAGCGGCTTGCAGCGGGTTCTCCCCGGCCTCAACATAGCGGGCGATATTTTCGATCATGACGATCGCATCGTCGACCACGAAGCCGGTCGAGA
>JAGWRL010000212.1 GCA_028876585.1 Pseudomonadota bacterium
AGCGCGCGCGCCTTGGCGAACGCCGCCTCGGCCAGCGTCGCGCCCGCCTCGACCGCGCCCAGAATCTCGTCGATCAGCTTGCGGCACAGGTCGGCGGCGCCGAGGATCACCGTGCCGCAGCCAAGCACGCCCGCCGCCACCGCGCCCTGCAACGCGGCGGGATCGGCGGCGTAGGTCATGCGCGCGGCCTGGATCGAAGGCGTCAGCCCGTGTTCGGCGATGCCGACCAGCGCCAGATCGAGAAAAAAGCGCTGATCCTCGGTCGGGGCGCGGCCGGTGCAGAGCAGGAAAAAGAACTCGGTGAAAGTCACCCCGCCCATCAGATCGCCGGCGAGATCGCGGCCGCGCACGGTGACGCGGTCGGCCCACGCGGCGGAGATCGCCGTCGTCGCGGCGCCCCGCTTGCCGATCATCATCGCCGACCCTCCCCGCTTTTATGTGCTAAAAATTGTAGGACAATTACTGATGCGCGTCAATCGGCCTTGGGGCCGACGCGAATTGTGATAGCCTGCAAGCCCCTGCCCCACCGCGCGCGAAGCTCCTCGACATGTCCGCGACCGACGCTCTCGAACTGGACGCCGCGCCCGTCCACGGCGCGACGGTCGCCCATATCGTCGAGCGCCTGCGCGATGCGATCCTGACGCGCGAACTCGCGCCGGGCGCGCGGCTGGTGGAAAGCGATCTGACGCTGCGGTTCGCCGTCAGCCGCGGGCCGGTGCGCGAGGCGTTGCGGCGGCTGGCGGCCGAGGGCCTGATCGTCCACGTCCCGCATCGCGGCGCGCTGGTGCGCCGGCTCAGCGCCAAGGAAATCGCCGAACTGTTCCAGATTCGCGTCGCGCTGGAATCGCTCGCGGCGCGGCTGGCGGCGCAATCCGACGACGACGAGGCGCGCGCCCGCTTCGCGGCGGCGATTGCGCCGATCTATTCTGAGGCGCCGCGCGTCGCCTGCGAATATCTGGCCGAGAACAGCGCGTTCCATGACGCGATCCTGACGCTGGCGGGCAATGCGCAATTGCGCGATCTCGCGCTCAATCTGCAACTGCCGCTGATCATGGCGCAGGTCGGCGACGTGCTCACACCCGACGTTCTCGCCGCCTCGGTCAGCGAGCACCGCGCGCTCGCCGCCGCTATCGGCGCGCGCGATCCGGAGGCCGCCGCCGCCGCGATGCGCGCCCACCTCGACCGGGCCGCGGCGATGGCGCTGGCGCGGGCGCAGCATTAGCCCCGGTTGCATCCCGCGCCGCACAAAACTATGGTGCCGCGCCTTCCCAACCCCAAGAACGCTTTCAAACCCCCAGGACTGAAGAGATGGCCTTTCTCGCCAATGTGCTCAATCGCGTTAAGCCCTCCGCGACCATGGTGCTGACGCAGAAGGCGCGCGATCTCAAAGCCAGCGGCCGCGACGTCATCTCGCTCACCGTCGGCGAGCCGGATTTCGACACCCCCGACAACATCAAGAACGCCGCCATCGACGCCATCCGCCGCGGCGAGACGAAATATCCCCCCGTGCTCGGCATTCCGCCGCTGCGCGAGGCGATCGCGGCCAAGTTCCGGCGCGAGAACGGGCTCGACTACAAGGCCGCCGACACCATCGTCGCCACCGGCGGCAAGCAGATCCTCTACAACGCCTTTCTGGTGACGATGAACCCCGGCGACGAGGTGATCATCCCGGCGCCGTTCTGGGTCAGCTACCCGGAAATGGTGGCGATCAACTGGGGCGAGCCCAGAATCGTGCCGACCCGGATCGAGGACGGCTACAAGCTGCGCCCCGAGGATCTGGAGCGCGCCATCACGCCCAAGACCAAGTGGGTCGTGCTCAACTCACCCTCCAACCCGTCGGGGGCGGCCTACACCCGCGCCGAATTGAAGGCGCTAACCGAAGTCCTGATGAAACACCCGCATGTCTGGGTGCTGACCGACGACATGTACGAGCATCTGACCTACGGCGATTTCGAGTTCACCACGCCGGTGCAGGTCGAGCCGGCGTTGAAGAGCCGCACGCTGACGATGAACGGCGTCAGCAAAGCCTATGCGATGACCGGCTGGCGCATCGGCTACGCCGCCGGCCCGGCGGAGCTGATCAAGGCGATGGACATGGTGCAGGGCCAGCAGACCTCTGGCGCCTGCACGGTGGCGCAATGGGCGGCGGTCGAGGCGCTCAACGGCCCGCAGGATTTTATCCCGCGCAGCCGCAAGGCGTTCGAGGAACGGCGCGATCTCGTGGTGTCGATGCTGGGTCAGGCGAAATATCTGACCTGCCCGAAGCCGGAAGGCGCGTTCTACGTCTATCCCTCCTGCGCTGAGGCGATCGGCCGCACCGCGCCCTCGGGCAAGGTGATCGGCACGGACGAGGATTTCGTCGGCGAGTTGCTGGAGGCGGAGGGCGTGGCGACGGTGCATGGCTCGGCGTTCGGGCAAGGGCCGAACCTGCGCATTTCCTACGCCACCTCGCTCGCCAATCTGGAGACGGCCTGCAAGAGGATCCAGAACTTCACCGCCTCGCTGCGCTGATGGCGCTGACGCTGGTCTTCGATCTCGACGGCACGCTCGCCGAGACGGCGCCGGACCTGATCGACGCGCTCAATTTCGTGCTGGCCGGGGACGGCGTCGCCCCCGTGCCGGTCGAGGCCGCCCGCTCGATGCTCGGCGCCGGCGGCCGGGCGCTGATCTCGCGCGGCTATGCGCAAGCCGGGCGCGAATTGACGCCGGCGCGGCTCGACGACTTGTTCGGCGCGTTCCTGGACTATTACAACGCGCATATCGCCGACCATTCGACGCTGTTTCCCGGCGTCGAGGCCTGTCTTGAGCGCTGCCGCGCGCAGGGGTGGCGGCTCGCGGTGTGCACCAACAAGCTCGAACATTCCTCCCACCTGCTGCTGGACAAGCTCGGCGTGCGCGACCATTTCGCCTTCGTCTGCGGGCAGGACACGTTCGGCGTCGCCAAACCCGATCCCCGGCCGCTGCGCGAGACGGTGGCGCGCGCCGGGGGGCGGATCGAGCGCGCGGTGATGATCGGCGATTCGATCACCGACATCCGCACCGCGCGGGCGGCGGGGATGCCGGTCGTCGCGGTGGATTTCGGCTATACCGACATTCCGGTGACGGAGCTTGGCCCCGACCGGGTGATCTCGCATTTCGACGCGCTCGACGCGGCGGTGCGCGCCTTGACTTGACCGGCGCGCGCGGCTTACAGAGGCGCCGGTCCGGGCGATTAGCTCAGCGGTAGAGCACACCCTTCACACGGGTGGGGTCATAGGTTCGATCCCTATATCGCCCACCATGCCGCCCGGGCAAACCACGCCGGTTTCCCGCTTCCCGAAATGCCTCGAAGTTCCGGGCGGTTAGCGCGGCGTTTCCCGGTCTCCGAACCGAAGCCAGGAGATTTTTCGCGGTTTTCCCGAGGCATTGGGCCGAAAGTCTCTGCGCGCGGAATTCGGTTTCCTGGATTGAGCGACGCCAGATGGCGCGGCTCTCCGAGGAGCCCTCCGTCTCCATTATTGACCAAGCGATGAGTTCGTTGACACGCGGGCTGCGGGAGTTTGAAGCCCAAGCGCCCTCCACTGATCCGACCAGAGCATCGGCATCTCGGTCATCCGCCTGGCGTTGAGGCCGCGGGGAAGGCGGCCTTCAAGTGCTGCTTTGACGAGTTCGGGTGAAAGGAAAGCGAGCGAGAGCGTCATTCGGAGGGAGCGGGGGCTCCTGTGTTCGCGCGCGGCGATCATTTCAACGGTATGACTTGGGTCCGCAATGAGTTCGTCCAGCCATCGCCGGGCATCGAAAATGGCGACCTTGAAATGCGCACGCGCGTTGGCGCGCATCGCTCGAGACGGCTCTGCAGAGGCTTCGGTTCGCAGAATGATCTGGCGCTTTCGTCTGGTTTGCGTTGGCGCAAAGGGCAGCGTCAGCGTCGGGGCTTCTCCTTTGTACGCGCTGGCCTCATTCAACACGATCTCGATCTTGGAAGCGTGAACGATTACGCGTTCGATGACATTTAGCATTTCCGCGATTGGTTGTTGCCCCCACGGCGGTGGAGACGCCCGAGGCTCACGATCCCGATCGCCGCTCGTTCGCGTGCGCGGGGCCAGATGACGTTGGACCGCGTCGATGACAGTGCTCTCGATTTCGGGCGCCGAGACGCGAGCTAGCGATCCCGCCAGCTTGGCGTCGCCAATTAACGCCGGGCGCGAGACGTAGTAGCGGAAGCGCTTCGATCCCTTGCAAGCGTAGCTTGCCCCCATCCGATTTCCCCGATCGTCGTAGAGCTTGCCGACTAGGAAGGAATGCAAATCCAGTTGTGGACCCCGCCGGACGACGGTTTGCGCCTGAAACCGCT
>JAGWRL010000213.1 GCA_028876585.1 Pseudomonadota bacterium
CCTCGAACCAGCGCAGGTGATATTGCTCGGCGATGCCGGAGCCGAATACGATGAAACGGTTCGCGCCGATCTTGGCGAGCGTGAAATCGCCGATCAGCTTGCCGTTGTCGTTCAGCATCGGCGACAGCGAAAGCTTGCCCACCGCCGGGATGCGGCCGGCCATGACGCGGGCGAGAAACTCGGCCGCCTTCGGCCCCTCGACCTCGATCTTGCCGTAATTGGCGATCTCGGTGACGCCGACGCCCGAGCGCGTCGCGCGGCACTCGGCGCCGACATGCTCAAACGCGTTGGAGCGACGGAAGGTGACGTTCTCGACCGGCGCGACGCCCTTGGGCGCGAACCACAGCGGGTTTTCCAGCGCGCAGGATTCGCCCATCACGGCGTTGTCGGCCACCAGCCGGTCGTAGATCGGCGAGGTGCGGAAGGGGCGGCCCGCCGGCAGTTCCTCGTTGGGGAAGCGGATGCGGAAGCGGCGCGAATAGTTCTCGCGCACCTTGGCGTTGGTGTAGGCCATCGTCGCCCAATCGCCGAAGCGCGCCACATCCATGCCCCAGACGTCGTGGCCGGGATCGCCCTCGATCATCCAGTTGGCCAGCGCCAGTCCGACGCCGCCGCCTTGGCTGAAGCCCGCCATCACGCCGCAGGCGACCCAGAAATTCTTGAGCCCCTTGACCGGGCCGATCAGCGGGTTGCCATCGGGCGCGAAGGTGAAGGGGCCGTTGACGGTCTTGCGGATGCCGGCTTTGCCCAGCGCCGGGAAATGCTCGAACGCCGTCTCCAGGCTGGGGGCGATGCGTTCGAGATCGTTGGGCAACAGGTTCTGGCCGAAATCCCACGGCGTCTGGCGCTCGCTCCAGGGCACGCAGGCCTGCTCGTAGGTGCCGATCAACATGCCGCCGCGCTCCTGGCGCATGTAGATCTCGCCCTCGAAATCGATGACGTGGAACCTGTCCACCTTCGGGTCGATCACCTCGGGCAGGTCCTCGGTGATGAGGTAATGGTGCTCCATCGCCAGGATCGGCAGCTCCAGCCCGACCATGCGCCCGACCTCGCGCGCCCATAGGCCGCCGCAATTGACGACATGCTCGGCGTGGATGGTCCCTTTCTCGCTGACGACGTCCCACGAGCCGTCGGGGCGGGCTTGCAAATCCACCACGCGATTGAAACGGACGATCTCGGCGCCGGCCATCTGCGCGCATTTCGCATAAGCCTGGGTGACGCCCCAGGGGTCGAGATGGCCCTCGACCGGATCGAACATCGCGCCGACGAAATGCGTCTTCTCGATGAACGGGTACATTTTCGCCGCTTCGTCGATCGACAGGATTTCGAGGTTCATTCCCAGGTACCTGCCCCTCGCGCGGGCCATCTTGAGCCAGTCGAGCCGCTCCTTCGTGCCGGCGAGGTTCAGGCCGCCGGTGACGTGCATGCCGCAGGAGACGCCCGAGATCGCCTCGATCTCCTTGTAGAGATTGATGGTGTATTGTTGCAGCTTGGCGACATTGGGATCGCCGTTGAGCGTGTGCATGCCTCCCGCTGCGTGCCAGGTCGAGCCGGAGGTCAGCTCCGAGCGCTCGATCAGCACGATGTCCTTCCAGCCGCCCTTGGTCAGGTGATAGGCGACGGAGGCGCCGACGACGCCGCCGCCGACGACGACGACCTGGGCTTCAGTTTTCATGGCGCGACGCCTCCGGAGACGAATGGGGCCGCGCGTGGCGCGGCGGGCACGAAGAACACGACCGCGACGAGCGCCGCTAGCATGAAGCCGGCGAGCCCGAAAAAGGCGGATGACAGCGAGAACGCGTCGGCGATGAAGCCGGTCAGCAGCGGCGCGGGCGCGCGCGGCAGCAGCCCGAAAAACGAAACCGCCGAAATGGCCGCCCCGGCGGATAGGCCGGGCCGGCGCGCCGCCAGCGAGAAGCCGCAGGGCACGATGGCGCCCGTGCCGGCGCCGAGAATGGCGAAACCGAGCGCGCTGACGCCGAACCCAAGATCGGCCCCGACCAGCGTCAGCCCGAACGCCGCCACGGCGTAGGAGCCGAGCATCAGCGCGCGGTCGCTGAAGCCGCGACGCAGCCGATCGATGCCAAACCGCATCACGGATTGGAACGCGGCGAAGAAGGCGGCGCCGAGGCCGGCGTAGGCGGCCAGCGACGGCGCGGTGTGGCGCAGCAACAGCGCCGCCCAGGAAAGCGCCGAGGTCTCGCAGACGATCGAGACGCCGATCGCCAGCCCGAGAATGGCCAGGCTGGAATCGAGGCCGCGCGGCGCCGTCACGCCGCCGATGCGCGGCTGGCCGGGCGGTTCCGAAATGGCGCGCGCCACCACCGCGGCGGCGGCGAGCAGGCCGGCTTCGGCGAGCAGCACGGCGATCCAGCCCAATCCGTTAAAGGCCAGCCAGCCGCCGAGCGCCGCGCCGGCGGCCGTCGTCGCCGAGGCGAAGGCGTGGAACTGGGCGAAGATCGGCTTGGCGGACCGCTGCTCGACGCGCGCGCCTTCCGCATTCATCGCCGAATCGAGCAAGCCGGCGAGCACGCCAAACAGCGCCAGCGCGAGGCCGAGCCAAAGTCCCGTCCAGGCGGCCACCGTCAGCGCCAGCACCGGCCCCACCATCAACAGCGCGGCGAGCAATGTGCGGCGGACGCCGAAGCGGGCGGCGATCGCGCCGGCGGCCGACATCGCGGCGAGATAAAGTACGGTCATCACGGTGAGCGCGACGCCGAACTGGAGCGCGTCGACGCCGATGCGCGCGATCACCGCCGCGCTGGCGCCAGCCCAGACGCCGCCGCTGAGGCCGAAGGCGCCAAAGGTGGCGGCGACGGCGCGACGCGGCGAAGCGGCGAAGGGAAGCAATGTCATCAAGGGCTCCAGATCAGGCGCGGCGGGCGCCTTCAGCTCCTGTAGCAATTTTCCGCCCTCGACATGAACTTATGTGCAGTCTCTAGATCAAAAGTCGGTGGGCGCGCCGCCTTCGGCCTTGCGGCGGGCGACGAATTCCTCCAGCGCCGCCAGCCGTTCCGGCTCGATCGGCGGCGCCTCGAAGCCGGCGAGGCGCGCCTTGTAAAGCCGCTCGGCGGTGTCGTAGGCGGTGGGCGAACCGGCCTCGCGCCAGGTTTCGTAATTGCGCCAGTCGGAGATCATCGGCGCGAAGAAGGCGTCGCGATAGCGCGTCTGGGTATGCGCGGCGCCGAAGAAATGCCCGCCCGGCCCGACTTCGGCCATCGCCTCGAACGCCAGCTCCTCAACGTCCACCTTCACGGGACGGAGGAACTCGCCGACCATGCCAAGCAGGTCGGCGTCGAGCATCATCTTCTCGAACGAGGCTTGCAGGCCGCCCTCCATCCAGCCCGCGCCGTGCATCATCAGATTGACGCCGCCCATGATCGCGCCCCACAGCGAGAACACGCTCTCATAGGCCGCCTGCGCGTCGAGCGAATTGGCGGCGTTGGCGTTGGAGGAGCGGTAGGGCAGCCCGAGCCGGCGCGCGAGCTGGCCCCCGATGATCGCGGTCTTCATATATTCCGGCGTGCCGAAGGCCGGCGCGCCGGATTTCATGTCGACGTTGGAGGTGAAGCCGCCATAGACGAAGGGCGAGCCGGCGCGGGCCGTCTGCGCCACCACCAGCCCGGCCAAAGCCTCGGCATGCTGCTGGGCGAGCGCGCCGGCGAGCGTCACCGGCGCCATCGCGCCGGCGAGCGTGAACGGCGTCAGCACGACGACCTGATTGCGCCGCGCCATCTGCAACACGCCCTCCAGCATCGGCGTGTCGAGCCGCAGCGGCGAAGACGAGTTGATGACGGTGAACAGCGACGGCTCGCGCTCGAAGGTTTCCTCGTCGACGCCGCGCGCGATGCGCGCCATCTCCATGCCGTCGCGGATGCGTTCGCGCCCCAGGCTGTAGGCGTGGATCGGCTTGTCCGACAGCGTCAGCATGTCGAACAAGGCGACGAGGTGGCGCACCGAGGCGTGGATGTCGATCGGCTCGACGGGATAGCCGCCCCAGACATGCACGGCGTCGAGCGTCTGGCCGAGGCGGATGAAGTTGCGGAAGTCGCGATGATTGCCGGGGCGCCGGCCGCCCTCGCGGTCGAACGAATTGGGCGTCGAGGCGACCGAACAAAAGGCGGTGTAGGCGCCGCCGATCTCGACGTTGCGGGCGGGATTGCGGGCGTGCAGCGTGAAGCTTTGCGGCGCCAGCCCGATCTTGGATTCCACCAGCGCCGGATCGAACCGCACGCGGTCGGAGCCAGGCGCGACGTCGGCGCCGGCGTCCTTCAGCAGCGCCTTGGCCTCGGGGTGCAGAATATCCATGCCGATCTCGCGCAGCACTTTCAGCGCGGCGTGGTGGATCGATTCGAGTTCGTCGGCGGAGACGAGATTGACGGGGGGAATGCGCAGCCTTGGCTGCGGCGGCGACACGGCGGGTTTGGCCGAACGCTCGGGCGCCCGCCGGCGCCGACGCGGCTGATCCTCGGCTTCGCTCGTCATCCCGCTCACGTCCCGCCGCCCGATTGCGCGGGCGCGAGACTAATCGCAAGGACTGGAATTCGCCATGCCGGAAATAGGCATTGGCATATGCAAAACTAATTGGCGGCGGGAGCCGGCGGCGACCCGACCGCCGCTTCGAGTTGCTGCCGGTCGGCGGCGAAGCGCGCAATCGCCCAGGAGCGGAACAGCGCCACCGCTTCGTTGCTCAGATCTTCCGGGTGGGTGGTGAGATAATAGCCGTAACCCTCGTCGAGCCAGATGTCGAACGGGCGCACCAGCCGCCCCGCCTTGATATCCTCGGCGAACAGGATCGGATCGATCAGCGCCAGGCCGTCGCCCATCATCGCGTATTGCACCGCGAGTTGCTGCGTGTCGAACACCATGCCGCGATCGACGGAGAGATCGGGCCGGCCGATCAGCCGCGTCATCATCTCCCAGAACATGTGGCGCGGCTTGTCCTCCAGCTTCAGATGCAGCAGATCGCAGGAGGAGATGAATTTGGCGGGGTCGGTGTGGTCGACCGTTTGCAACAGCTTCGGGCTGCACACGATGGTCGAGCGCACCATCCACAACAGATCGTGGATCGCGTCGGTGACGCGCGGCTCGCTATAGACGATGGCGATGTCGATGTCGCCGTCGGTCTCCGGGCCGGTCATCGGCTTGGACACCACCTCGACCGAAATGCCGGGGTTTTCCGAGCGAAAATCGCGCAGGATCGGGATCGCCAGCCGATGCGCGAAGGACGTCGGCAGCGCCACCTTCAGCACCCGTTTCGGCCGACCCTTCTCCTTGATCACCTCGCCCAGCGCCTGATCGATGCGATCGAACGACTTCGTCACGACGGGCAGGATGTGGCGCCCCGCCTCCGTCAGCACGAGCTGTTGCGGCCGGCGCTCGAACAGCGCGACGCCGAGAAAATTCTCCAGCACGATCACGTGCCGGCTGACCGCGCTCTGCGCGACGGTGAGCGAATTGGCGGCCGCGGTGAAGCTGAGATGTTGTCCCGCCGCTTCGAAGGCGCGCAGCGCGTTGAGCGGCAACCATTTGCGATCCATTTTCCGTCCCCTCGGGGGCTTGTCAGCCGATCCGTGTGGCCGCGAGCCGCTCCTCCGACACTTCATAGCCCATGCCGGGTTTGTCGGTCAGCACGATATTGCCGGCGGAGTCAACGCGCAAAGGCTCCTGCATGAGAAAATCGCGCGCGGTCACGTCCCATTCCGGCGGGTCGTAAGGAAATTCCATGAACGGCGCGTCGCACAGGCCGGCGGTGAGATGGGCGTTGGCGACGACCCCCATCCCATTGGTCCAGGTGTGCGGGGTGAAGACGAGATTATGCTCCTGCGCCATCGCCGCGACGCGCCGCAGCCCGGTGATTCCGCCCACCAGCGCCGCGTCGGGCTGCAACACGTCGAGGCATCCCTCGTTGATGAGGTCGCGGAATTCGTAGAGCTCGCGCGTCATCTCGGCTCCCGCGATGCGGATGTCGACCTTGTCGCGCAACCGCCGCATGCCCTCGCGGTCGCCGCGATGCAGCGGCTCCTCCATCCAGTAAACACGCAAGCGCTCCAGCTCGCGCGCGACCTCGACCGCGTCCTTCAGCGCCCACGAGGGATAGGCGTCCCACGACATGCGCCAGCCCTGATTGCAGTCGACCATCAGATCGAGCTTGTTGCCGACGCGGGCGCGCACCGCCTCCAGCGCCTTCTCGTCGTCGCGCCAGTCGCCGCGATGGAAGCGGATTTTCAGCGCGGGAAAGCCTTCGCCGAGATAGCGCTCGGCCGCGTCGGCGAGGTCGGACGCGCCGCGCAACGTCCCCGATGACGCATAGGCGCGCACCCGGTCGGAGAGGCCGCCGAGCAGCTTCCACACCGGCTGTCCGGCAAGCTTGCCGGCAAGATCCCACAGCGCGAGATCGAGCGGCCAGCAGCGGCCCCAGTGGAAACTGATGTTGTTGAGGATGCGCCAATGGCGCTCGATCCGCATCGCGTCCTGCCCGACGAACAGATGCTCGTGGCCGGCAAAGCCGAGCATCATGTCGCCGGAGCCTAATCCGGTGACGCCGAGGTCGGTGTGAACGCGCACCACCGCCGCGTCGAAATGGGTGCGCGGCTGCGTGTCCCAACTGGCGCGGAACGGCGGATCGAGCGGCAGCCGGTGCCGGGTGATCTCGATGGCCGTGATGATGGCTTTCGGGGCGTTGGCGAGCGGCGCGAAGGTCATGGTGTCCCCCCAAATGGATCGACGGTCGATCCAGACTGTGTAGCCCATACGGACAGGCTTGCATCGATGCGACGGCGACGGCAATGTCGGGCGACCGGAGCGACGCCCGCCTCGGACGCGAGGCCGCATGTTGATCGTCCATCACCTCAACAATTCCCGCTCGCAGCGCGTGCTGTGGCTGCTCGAAGAACTCGGCCTGCCTTACGAGATCAAGCATTATCAGCGCAACGCCCGGACCATGCTGGCGCCGCCGGAACTCAAACGCGTGCATCCGCTCGGCAAATCACCCGTCCTTACCGACGGCGAGGCGACGCTGGCGGAAACCGGCGCCATCGTCGAATATCTGGTCGAGAAGGCGGGCGGCGCGTTGCGGCCGCCGCCGGGCGCGCCCGAGCGGCTGCGCTGGACCTACTGGCTGCATTTCGCCGAAGGCACCGCGATGCCGCCGCTGGTGATGCGGCTGATCTTTTCGCGATTGCCCGAGCGCGCGCCGGCGCTGCTGCGCCCGGTGACGCGCATGATCGCGGCGCGGACCCTGAGCGATTACATCGATCCCCAGATCAAGACGCAGTTCGACTATATCGAGAGCGAACTGGCGAAATCGACCTGGTTCGCGGGCGAGGATTTCTCCGCCGCCGACGTGATGATGAGCTTTCCCCTGGAAGCCGCCGGCGCGCGCGCGAAAGCCCTCGACGGCCGGCCGAGGGCGAAGGCCTTCGTCGAACGCTGCCACGCGCGGCCGGCGTTTCAACGCGCCCTGGAGAAGGGCGGGCCCTACGCCTACGCCTGACGCCGCGCGCTCAGGGTATTTCACCAATTCCGGATGAGGCCCCTGGCGCCCAAGCGGGCGGGAATTCGCATTAGACCTCGCCGCGCTTTCATCCCGGGCGATTATCGCGTATCGCTCAGCCCAGTGGGGGGAGCGCCGGGGCGCAATGGACTGGGACAAGCTCAGAATATTTCAGGCTGCCGCCGAGGCCGGCTCGTTCACCCATGCCGGCGAGACGCTCGGCCTGAGCCAATCCGCCGTCAGCCGGCAGGTCAGCGCGCTGGAGGGCGATCTGTCCGCGCCGCTGTTTCATCGCCACGCGCGCGGGCTGATTCTCACCGAGCAGGGCGAGACGCTGCTCAGGGCGGTGCATGACGTCTCACTGAAGCTGGAGGCGGTGCGCTCGCGTCTGATCGACAGCCGCGACAAGCCGAGCGGCGATCTCCGGGTGACGACCACGCTGGCCTTGGGGGCGAACTGGTTGTCGTCGCGGCTCGGCGAGTTCGCCGATCTGTTTCCCGAGGTGAAGCTGCAACTGCTGCTCAGCGACGACGATCTCGATCTGGGGATGCGCGCCGCCGATGTGGCGCTGCGCCTGCGCGAGCCGATGCAGCCGGACCTGATCCGCCGCCGGCTGTTCACCGTGCATTTCCACGCCTACGCCTCGGCCGAATATCTCAAGAAGGCCGGCCAGCCGCGCGTGGTGGAGGATCTCGACCGGCATCGGCTGGTGGCGTTCGGCGCCCCGACGGCGACGCATTTCCTCTATGAGCTGAATTCGCTGCTGGTGGTCGGGCGCGAGCCGAAGAACCCGCGCAGCCCGCATCTGTCGATCAACAATCTCGCCGCCATCATCCGCGCCGTCGAGCACGGCGTCGGCATCGCCGTGCTGCCCGATTATTGCGTCGCGCCGAATTCCGGACTGGTGCGGCTGCTGCCGCAGGCCGACATGCCGGAGATGGACTGTTTCCTGGTTTACGCCGAGGAGATGAAGAACGTCGCGCGCGTGCAGGCGTTCCGCGATTTCCTGGTCTCCAAGGCGCAGCGCTGGCGCTACTGAACCCAATTCACATGAACAGCGGCTCTTTTTCGAGCCCCTGGTACAGCGCCGCCACCTGTTCTCCATAGCCGTTGTAGAGCAGGGTCGGGCGGCGCTCGCCGGTGGTCAGATCGGTCTCGCTCGCCTGGCTCCAGCGCGGATGCGGCACGGCGGGGTTCACGTTGGCCCAGAAGCCGTATTCGGTCGGCCCCGTGTCGGCCCAGAAGGTCTGCGGCATCTTGTCGACGAAGCTGATCTTGACGATCGACTTGGCCGATTTGAAGCCGTATTTCCACGGCGTCGCCAGCCGGATCGGCGCGCCCTGCACCTTCGAGATCGGCTTGCCATAGGCGCCGGTGGCGAGGAAGGCGAGATCGTGGGTCGCTTCGGCGATGGTCAGGCCCTCGACATAGGGCCAGGGCATGAAGCTGCGCTGGCCCGGCGCCATCTTCTTGTCGAGAAAGCTCTCGAAGCGCACGTATTTGGCCGATGACAGCGGCTTGGCCTTCTCGACCAGCGCGCGTAAGGGGAAGCCGGACCAGGGAATCGCCATCGACCACGCCTCGACGCAGCGGTGGCGGTAGAGCCGTTCCTCGACGCCGATCGCGCGGATAAGGTCGTCGATGTCCCAAGTCTTCTCCTTTTCGACCAGGCCGCCGATCGTCACCGTCCACGGCCGGATGCGCAGGCCGCTGGCGTCGACGTGCTTGTCGGTCGAGAATTCGTAGAAATTGTTGTAGTTCTGGTTGATGTTCTCCGGCGTCACAGGCCGGTCGAGCTTGTAGGCGTCGTTGCGCCTGGCGGGATAGAGGTCGGCGGTCTTGATCGGCTCGTCGGCGAAGGCGCGCCGCGAGGCGAGCGCGCCGAGGCCGAGCGCCCCGAGCCCGAGCAGCGCCTGGCGACGGTTGAGGAACAGGCTTTCCGGCGTCGCGGCGAGGCCGCGAAGCTCCCAACCCCTTTTGGCGTGATAAAACATCGGCGGACCTCGTGCTGACCCACGAACGGGCTCGCGGGAGGGTTCGCCGATTGCGCCGCTTTCGTTACGCCTGGCGAATCAAACTTTCTCGACCTGCCCGAATTCGAGATCGACCGGCGTGGCGCGGCCGAAGATCGAGACCGCGACTTTGACGCGGGCGCGGCCCTCGTCGACCTCCTCGACGACGCCGTTGAACGAGGCGAACGGGCCGTCGGCGACCCGCACCGTCTCGCCGACCTCGAACCGGATCGACGCCTTCGGCCGCTCGACCCCGTCGGCGACCTGGCCCTTGATCCGCTCGGCCTCGTGATCGGGGATCGGCGTCGGCTTGTTGTCGGCGCCGAGGAAGCCGGTGACTTTCGGCGTGTTCTTGATCAGGTGATAGACCTGATCGGTCAGATCGCACTTCACCAGCACATAGCCGGGGAAGAATTTGCGCTCGGAGTTGAATTTGCGGCCGCGCCGGACTTCGACCACGTTCTCGGTCGGCACCATGATCTCGTCGAACTTGTCGGCGAGGCCGCGCTGCGTCGCGCCCTCGCGAATCGCGTCGGCGACCTTTTTCTCGAAATTGGAATAGGCGTGGACGATATACCAGCGCTTGCTCATGGACTTCACCTGCGGTGCGGCCGACGCGCTCATCAATGCCGCCCGAAACCGAGCACCAGGCTGACGAGGATGCGCAAGCCCTCGTCGACCACCAGCAGGAACAGCGAAGCGGCGACCGCCAGCAACACCACCATCGCCGTGGTGATGAGCGTCTCGCGGCGCGACGGCCACACCACGCGCGTCGCTTCCGATCGCACCTGCTGGATGAATTCGAATGCGTTGGCCATGTCGAGACTTTCCCAAGCGGGCTTCGCCAAAACGGGCTTGGAAAACCCGCCCGCCAAAAACATCAGCGGCGCGCAACCTCTCGGTTACGCGCCACGGCTCTGCTTCATATAGGAAAAACCAGCCAATCGCCAAGCGAAATATGACGGGGCGGGCGCGGCGGGGATTTTTCTGGCGGGGGCGACGCCTTGGCGCGCTCGGAATCAAGGTTTAACGTAATAATAATCCTGCCCGATGGCGTGAACGCGCCGCGCGCCCAGCGACATTAACAGGGAATCCAAAGTCGATATATCCCGCGAATTCTTCTCTATCTGCAAAATGACCGCGTTGTTCTGCAAGCATTGCTTCATGCCGGATATGACGCGGTTCTCATTGCCTTCGACATCGATCTTCGCGACGACCAACACGTCTTTCTCGTGAAACTCGTCGTCAATCGTCGTCACTTGCACCTGTATCTTACGCTCGCGCGGCCGGGCCTCGGCTTCGGCGATGCGCGATTGACCGCGATTGCTGTCGTGCGCGACGGCGAAGGCGGCGAGGCCCGGCGCGTCGGAAACGGCCTTGGCGACGATCGTCATTTTCTCGCTGAGATTGTTCATCAGCGCATTGGCGTGGATCTGCGCCAGACTGGCCGGTTCGGGCTCGAAGGCGACGATCCGATCGAATGTCACGCGCGCGTCGAGCGCCAGGGAATAGAGGCCGCCGTGCGCGCCGATGTCGAGCAGCACCGCGCGCCGCCCCTGCCTGTGCTCGCGCGTCAGCCGGGCGAGGCAGGCGAGGCGATCCGCCTCCCAGACGCCGCCGCACAACAGATGCAGATCGACTTTGTTGATCTGGTCGAGCAGCAGCCAGACGCCCATGCGGCGCTCCACCGTGTAGCGCGGCTTGAACGCCTCGGCGTAGCGGCGCAACAGACTGAACGACCATCTTCGCGTCAGGCGGAAGCGGCGCAGGAACGCGGGGGTGGCGAACATCGGGCGAAACTCGATCTTTCAGCGGCGCTAGGGCGCGTCTTTCGGCGGCAGGCGCGGCGGCGGCAACGGCGAGAACACGACGCCATGCGCCTGGTCCTTGACGATCTGCGGGTCGGACGGGCCGCCCGACATTGGATCGCCGCCGCTCGTCACCGTCACCGCGGAGGGCGTGATTTCGCGGTTGGTCGGCTCGGCCGCGCCGCCGGCGCCGGCGCCGAAATCGGCGGTGCGGCCGCCCTGCGGCATGCCTTGCGCGCTGGCCCGCGCCGCCGCTTCGGCGCGCTCCGCCAGTCTGGCGTGATACGGCAGCCGGTAGAGGCGCGGGTCGCCAGAGGGGAAATTATCGGCGTCGACCGCCTCCACCCAGAGGAAGATCGCGCCTTCGTCGCCGGCCAGCGAATGCGGCTCGACGATGCGGACGCCCAGCAGCTTGAAATGCGCCGGCAGCGCATCGGGCGAGGCCCAGCCGAGCAGCGAACGCGCCTGCCGGTAGTCGACGGCGTAGAAGCCGCTGACCACGACGATCAGCGCCGCCTTCAGCCGCCAGTCGAGCCGCGCGAACACGAGGATGATCAGCAGCACGACGCCGAGCAGCGCATAGCCGAGCCCGAGCGCCAGCACGGTCTGATCATGCCCGGTCATCGGATGATCCTCACCATGGTCTTGGGATCGAGATCGGAGCCGTTGCGGTTGGCGGCGCGGAACGTCTCCATCAGTGATTTCGGCCGCCGGTTGACGTCGATCACCTTGCCCTGCGCGTCGAGCGTGAAGCGGACGGCGGTTTTCTCGTCGCCGGTGTGGTCGACCGTCACGTGATCGTCGAAGATCACCTGCGCGGTCGGGTTGAGCTTCTGCACCTTCACGCTGGCCATCACAGGCAGGCCGGTGGTGGCGGCGAAGTGGCTGACGTTGACCGTGTATTCGCCCGCCACCACGCCGCGCACGGTGACAATCTCCTCGCGGATCGGCGAGGCGATCTTGCGGCCGTTGACGACGATGAAATCGTTGGCGCCGCCGCGGTCGTCGCGGTCGAGCACCAGGAAGCCGGCCTCGCGATGGCGATACCAGGCGATATTGCCGAGCGGGTCCTGCACGTACAGGTCGAGATCGTCGGGATGGTTGTCGGGCCAATCCAGCGTGATGAGGAACTCGGCCTTGGAATCGATCTTGCCGTCCTTGTTGTCGGGCGAGATCGAAAGCAGCGCGAGGAAGAACAGGAACGCCACGACTTGCAGCGCCTTGAACAGCATGACGCTGAACGGATCGAACGGTTCGTCTTTGGGATAAAGCCCGAAGTCATCTATCATATCGGCGCTCCAGCGCCGGCACCACGCGCGTTTCGGTCAACCGCACGACGCGGGCGAACAGGCCGGAGGTCGCGCTCTCCAGCATGTAATATTGCAACTTGAGCAGGATCGAGCCGACGAGGCCGGCGAGCGTGGTGTACATCGCCACCGCCATGCCGTCGCTCATCACGCCCATCGAGGATTTGAGCACCGACTTGTCGGAGACGTCGAGCCCGGCGATCGGCGCCAGCATGATGATGAAACCGATGATGGTGCCGAGCAGGCCGAGCTTCATCAGCGAATCCGAGGCGAAATTGCCAAACCCGTTCGAGCCGCGCATCCGGTCGGCGAGGCCGCGCAGCAGCAGCGTCTGATCGAGCCGCCGCGCCCCTTGCGCGCGCGCCTTCTCCGCGAGATCGCGGATGTGGTCGCCGGTGAGGCCCGGCGGCAGCGCGCCGGCGGCGAAGATCGCCTCCGGGTCGGCCAGCGCGGCGGCAGTGCGGCGCTCGCGCTCGCCCTCGCGCGACACGGCGATCGTGCGATAGAGGCAATGCAGCGAGGCGCCGACATAAAGCACGGTGATGACGGAGGAAATGTAAGTGCGGTCGGACTGCGCCATCAGCCGGAACAATCCATAGCGCCACAGCAGCAGCGCGGCGAAGGCGGTGAAGCCGGTGAACACCAGCCAGCGCAGCAGCGGCGCCCAATCGGGCGGCGCGCTGGACGGCTCGGGCGTGTTGAGAACCGAAACGCTCATGATTGTTTCCTCTGTCGCGATGAGCCTAGTCCGGCGGGACGGGCGGCGCAAACCAGCAACTTCACGCCCGCACTCCTTCCCCGTTCGACGGCTCAGATCGTCGTTGAAAAAATCTCGCCCTTGCCGAGCGCGGCGAGATCGCCGGCGTAACGGCGCAAGGGGCGGCGAAAGGCGGCGGCGAGCGCGGGACTGAAGCCCTCGACATAAGCCGCGATCAGCCGCGTGGCGGTCAGCGCATGGACGCCGCAATCGCCGAAGCTCGGCGCCATCTGCTCGCAGCCGCCGGCGATCAGGATCGAGCCGCGGTTCATGAGATAGCCGGGCAGCGCGCCGGCCTTGCCGCCAATGGCGAGCGTGCCGGCGATCATGCGACTGCCGGCGCAATCGCCCGCCGCGCCTTCAATCAAGACGAAGCCGCGCCGTAGCCGGTCGCCAGCGCGCGGCCCGGCGTTTCCCGCGACATGGATCACGCCGCCGTTCATGCCCTCGGTCTCGCCGGCGAGCGGCCCGCCAAGGCGCTCACTCGCGTCGCCGCCGATGCGCAGCACGCCGCCGCGCAGCCCGGAGCCGGCATAGGCGCCGGCGTCGCCTTCGATCGTCAGCGCGCCGCCGCTCATGCCGCGCCCGGCCTCGACGCCGACCGCGCCGACGACTCGGATCGCGCCCGCGTCGAGCCCGGCGCCGATCCGGTCGAGCCGCTCGGCCCCGCCCTCGAACACCAGCGTTTCGCGCTCGCCCTCCCTCAGCGCGAAAAGGTCGCCGACGCTGAGCGGCGCGCGCGTGGTGTGGATCGGCAGCGCGGCGATCTCGGCGAGGCTTTTGCCGGCAAGCCGCGACGGCGTCAGCGCGCCGAGGTCGACGCGCTGCGGCGGCGGGGCGCGCAGGGTGAAGGCGAGGGCGCTCATGGCGTGAGCTCCCGCAGCCGGTAATGATGTTTACCCAGCTTGCCGCCGTAATTGCCGGCGCCGACGCGCAAGGCGCCGCGCGCCGGGCCGAGATCGACGATCGCCTTGAGGCCGGCGCGCATCGCGGCGGCGACGGCGGGGCTGTCGAGGCCGTCGATCACGATCTCCAGCACGCAGCCGATCTCCGGCCCGATCTCGCTGGCGACCGCGCCGCGCAGGGTCGGGCAGTAGAAATGGTTGGTGGAGGCGACGGCGCCCTTATATTTGGAGCCGACTTTGGAGCCGGAGCGCACGATCCCGCCGGGAAACGGCATGATCGCATCCGGCACGGCGCGCATCGCCGCCACCGCCGCCTCGGTGGCGGCCAGCGTCGTCTGCGCCGTCGCGCCCATGATCAGCAGATTGCCGCCCCCGACCGCGCGCTTGGTCATGGCGACCGTCGATTCGCAGACGAATTCGCCGTCCATCACCGGCAGGCGCCAGAAACGGCGCTCGCCGATCTTTTTGGCGATCTGCCAGCCGTCGGCGAAATAGCGGATCGCCGCGCCGAGTTTCAGCCTGTCCTCGCCCGCCTCCAGCCCGGCGTAACAGGCCGAGCCGGGGCTGGTCAGCACGCATTGGCCGACGCGGTTCTGCAACTGCTTCTGCAACTCGGCGGTGGAGACGGCGAACAGCAGCACGCGCACGCCCGGCCGCCCGTCCGGCGTTTCCGCCGGCGTCAGCTCGCGGTCGATCCCCGCCTCGCAGCCGCAGGCGATGACGGACGTGGCGAAGCCGGTCATGGTTGTCGCCGCCTGAACCGCCCATTTGGCGCTGTCGGCGGTGATGACGAGCGCGGTGCCGCGCATGTCGAACGCCTCGGCGAAAGTGTCGTCGATGGCGACGCCGTTGACGATCAGCGCGGACATGCGACCGTCTCGAAGGGTTGGCGCGGCAGCGCCGCCTCGGGCACGCGCAGCAGATCGGCGTCGAGGCCGTAGCGGCGCTCGTAATATTCCGAAATCCGGCGCGTCATCGCCGCGTCCGGCTCGGGCGCGACGCGCAGGGCGCGGCCGAAGCGGTAATGGGTGAGTTCGCCGTCGCGCACGACGCAATCGCCGTCCTTCCACACCCGCGCCGCGTGGCGGAAAGTCTCCGCCAGATCGGCGCCGGGGCGATAGATCGCGACATCGGCGCGCGCGCCCGGCGCCAGATGGCCGCGATCCTTCAGGCCCAGCAGTCGCGCGGGCGCCGCGCGCGTCATGGTGGCGATCTCGCCCCAGCTATATTCGCGCGTCAGCGAGGAAAGCGTGGTGACGGCGAGCGCTTCGGCGGGCAGCTTTTCCAGCCATTGCGCCCGCACGTCGCGGCTCATCAGCAGCGCGAACAGGTCGGGATAGGCCGTGAACGGCGCGCCATTGGGATGATCGGTGGTGAAATAGACCCGATAGGGGTCGTCGATCAGCAGGAACAATTCCAGCCCGACCGCGAATTGCACCGCATTGGCGAAAGCGCCGCCGCGGTAGTTGTAGGGCATCACGCCGCCGCCGTTGGCGTCGCCGTCGATGATGACATATTTGTTCGGCCGCGCCTGCGCGCGGGCGGAGAACTGGCGCAGCGCATCCGACGAGATCGTCACCGTCTGGCCGAACATCGCCTGGCCGACGTCGATCGTCACGCTTTTCGCGGCGTTGACCGCTTCCGCCAGCCTCGGCGCGGCGGAGGAGAAGCCGAGCTTGCCCTCGGCGCCGTAGCCGTAGAATTGCAGATGCGCGAGATGCAGCGGCAAGCCTTCCGCCGCCGCGATGGTGTCGAGCGCGGTCTGAAAATTGCCGGGCAGGCCGAGATTGTTGCAATGGATGTGCAGCGGATGCGGCACGCCGAGTTCATGCACGGCGCGTTGCAACGCTTTCACGATCTGGCGGCTCGACACGCCGTAATGCGGCACGACGTCGTCGAAGCCGAAGCTGCGCACATTGTCCTTGAACGCCGCCACGCCGCCGGCGTTGATCACCTTCAAGCCGAGCGCCTTGGTGGATTGCAGCGTCCAGGCGACGTGATCGCGGATCGCGTCCGGCCCGGCGCCGTCGCGCATCAGCCCCAGGCCGAAATCGTCATTGCCGAGAATGGCGAGGATCGCCTTGTCGATGACGGGCGTGTCGGCGAGTTCGAGATGGGCGTGCAGCGCGTGATGCGGCGAGATGGCGGGCTCGACGACGGTGGTGAAGCCCATTTGCGCATAGAGCCGCCCGGTCTCGAAGGTCGACCAGCCGGCGTTGGCGAGCGGCGTCGCGGCGGGCCGCGCGGCGTGGGCGCGATGCTGCTCGGGCAGCAGCAGCCGCGCGGTGTTCACGTTGGCGCCGGCGATATGGGAATGGATGTCGATCGCGCCGGCCATGACGACGCAGCCGCGCGCATCGAAAGTTTCGTCGGCGCGGCCGTGCGCCGGCGCGGCGATCACGCTTTCGCCTTGCAGCCAGAGGTCGCCGACCTCGTCGCGCCCGTTGGCCGGATCGAGAATGCGCCCGCCGGCGATTTTCGTCAGCATGGCGGGCCGCCGAGGCGGGCGCGGATCGCCGCCAGGATTTGCGCGACGCTGCGCCCCGCCGGGGTCGCGGCGGGGTGGGCGACAAATGTTCCGACGCGCGGATCGTAGAGAATGGCGTCGTGATCGACGCCCGGGCGCCCGACCGCGAACCGGACGCTTGCCGGCGCCTCGTCCCAGCCGATCGCGATGTGAGCCTCGCTCGCGAACGCGCTGACACGGACCACGCAATCCGCCTCGCCGGCGGCGATCATCCGGCGCGCGTCGTAGCGCCAGGGGTCATGCTCGGGCCGGCCGCACGCGAAGCCGGTGCGCAGGGGAAAGCCGGTCATCCAGCCGCAGACCTGCTCGACGCCGAGCGCGTCCGGCGCGGCGAGCGGCAGCGTCGAAAACCGGGTCGTCTCGTTGAGATCGCGCACGAGGCCGTGGATCGCCTCGACGGCGAGCGGCTCCAGATCGGCCCCGCTCCACACCGCGACGCCGAATTTCGCCTCGCGCAGGCGCTTCGCCAAGGCCCGCAGCGCGTCGGGCGTGGCGGCGAGCGGGCGCAGCTTCGCCTCCGCGCGCAGGCGGGCGAGCGCCGACAGCCGCGCCACGCCGGCGCTGATCGCGATCGATTCGATCCCCGCGCGCGCGCCCGCTGAGTCGCATAGCCAGACCGTCCGCGCCCCTTGGGCGAGACGGTCGACCAGTCGCGGCGCCAAATCCGGCCAGACGTCGAACACGCCGTCGCCGATCAGCAGCAGCAGATCGGCGCGCGCGGCCTCCAGCGGCGTCGTCAGCATGGCGCCCGATTCGCGAACCGGATCGAGGTTGGTGAACAAGGCCTGCGAGTCGGCGTGGTCGAGCGCGGCGCCGGTCTGTTCGGCCAGCAGCGCGGCCTCGCGCGCCCCCGCGACATCGGCGCCGATATGGGCGAAGAGGGGCGCGGCGCTGGCGCCGAGGAGGCGCGCGGCCTCGATGACGGCGGCGTCGAACGACGCCGGCGCGCCGTCGATCCACGCGCTCGTCCCGCTCCCGTCAGGCAATTCCGTCCCCGTACGCACGGGCGATATTGGATACCGGTTCGGCGGCCTTGTCTATTCGGGGCCACGGGAAATTGTCCTGCCCGGCGCCGTCGCGAGCTTCCGCTTTCCCCGCTTACGTCGGGATTTGATGGGGGCGCAATATTTTCGCGCCCTACCGACTGGACAGAAAGCCTGAGCGCGTCTTGAATGGCGCGACCAGGGCTGGCGGCGTCGATTCTCGACCGGATGAAGCCCGGCGCAGGAGCGCACTATGGGCGCGGCCGACGTGACGCAGGCGCCGACGCTGCTGCTGATTGCGGTGTCCGCCCGCGCGCTCGCCCAGGCGGCGCGGCGGGCCGGGTTCGCCCCGATCGCCATCGACGCTTTCGGCGACGAGGACACGCGGCGGGCGTGCCGCGCGACTTATGTGGTGGAGGGCGCGGTGGCGGGATTCGCGCAGGCCGAACTTGCGGGCGTCGTCGCGCGGGCCTTGCGCGACCATGCGCCGGCCGGGTTGGTCTACGGCTCCGGCTTCGACGATTGCCCCGAGCGGCTGGCGACGCTGAGTCGGCACGCGCCCGTGCTCGGATGCCCGCCCGAGGCGCTGGCGCGCGCGAAAGACCCGCGCGGCTTCGCGGCGGCCTGCGCGGCGGCGGGGATCGCCCATCCCGAGATCGGCTTTGCGGCGCCGCCGGAGGGCGCGTTGCTCAAGCGGCGCGGCGGGTCGGGCGGGACGCATATCCAGCCGGCGGAGCGGGCGCCGGGCCCCGACGAATATTGGCAAAGGCGGATCGAGGGCCGCGCCGTGTCGCTGCTGTTCTGCCTCGACGCCGGCGCGCTGACGCCGATCGCCTGGAGCGAGCAATGGACCGCGCCGTGTGCGCAGGCGCCGTTCCGCTATGGCGGCGCGGCGGGGCCGCTCGATCTGACGCCGCCCGACGACCTCCTGCCCAGGCTCAAGGCGCTGGCGCGCGATCTCGGCCTCAGCGGGCTGGCGAGCGCGGATTTCCTCGACGACGGCGAGAGGTTCTGGCTATTGGAGCTCAACCCGCGCCCCGGCGCGACGCTCGACCTGTTCGACGACGCCGAAGACCCGCTGCTGGCGCGCCATCTCGGCGGGGTCGACGCGCCGGTGCGGCCGCGCTCGCCGCGCGCGGCGGAGATCGTCTATGCGGAACGGGACGCGATCGCGCCGGCGGATTGGCCGGACTGGGCGGCCGACCTGCCGGCGGCGGGAACGCCGATCGTCGCGGGCGCGCCGATCTGCACGGTGAGCGCGGCAGCGGGGGATGTGGCGAGCGCGAAGGCGCGGGCGCGGGCGCGCGCCCGGCGCCTGCGCGTCGAAATTGAGGAGAACAGCCGATGAACGCGCATGTCAGCGTCAATCTCGGCGCGTCGAGCCGCGTCGCCGCGCTGCGCGCCGAGGCGGCGCGGCTGGGAATCGGCGTCGAGACGGGGCCGTCGGGCGAGACGCGGATCGACGCGGGGGCGCACCGGCGCGGCGGCGTCGAGGCGGGGGTGCGGATCGCGGCGATTTGCCTGGGCGGCCTCGGCGAGGTGGCGGTAACCTCGGAGGCGACGCTCGCGCGCTGGCCGTGGACGATCTCGGTGCGCTCGTCGCAGCCGGTGCTGGCCTGTCTGGCGAGCCAATACGCCGGCTGGAGCCTGTCGCATGGCGATTTCTTCGCGCTCGGCTCCGGCCCGGCGCGGGCGCTGGCGCTGAAGGAGCCGTTGTTCGCGGAACTCGGCTATCGCGACCAGGCGGACGCCACGACGCTGGTGATCGAGAGCGGCCGCGCGCCGCCGCCCGAGGTGGTCGCCAAGGTCGCCGCCGATTGCCGCTTGCCCGCCTCGGCGCTGACGGTGATCTACGCCCCGACGCAAAGCCTCGCCGGCGCGACGCAGGTGGTGGCGCGGGTTTTGGAAGTGGCGCTGCACAAGGCGCATGCGCTGAAATTCCCGCTGGCGCGGATCGTCGACGGCATGGGTGCGGCGCCTTTGTCGCCGCCGCATCCCGATTTCATGACCGCGATGGGGCGCACCAACGACGCGATCATCTATGGCGGCCGGGTGCATCTCTATGTCACGGGGCCGGCCGACGACGCGGGCGCGCTGGCGCAGGCGCTTCCGAGCAGCGCCTCACGCGATTACGGCGCGCCGTTCCGTGACGTGTTCAAGCGCTTCAAGGGCGATTTCTACGCCATCGACCCGATGCTGTTCTCGCCGGCGCAGATCCTCGTCACCGCGCTCGAATCGGGCGAAACCTTCCGCGCCGGCGCGGTCAGCGAGGCGCTGATCGACGCCTCGTTCGGCTGACGCGCTTGGCCCACATCCTGCTCGTCAGCGACACGCGCGACTGGCACGCGCGCCGCATGGAGGAGGCCTACGCCGCGCGCGGCGCGCGGGTGGCGCGGGTCAATCTGGCGGCCTGCCATTTCGCCACCGCGAGCCCGACCGGGCTGGAGCTGCCGGGCTTCGCCGCGTTGCCCGACGCGGCGCATGTGCGCACCTTGGCGGCGGGATCGTTCGAGGCGGTGACGCGCCGACTCGGCGTGCTGCACGCGCTGGCCCGGCTCGGCGTGCCGGTGATCAACGACGCGCGCGCGATCGAGGCCTGCGTCGACAAATCGACCACGAGCTTCCTCATCGCCCGCGCCGGCCTGCCGACGCCGGAGACCTGGACGCTGGAATCGCGGGAGCAGGCGCGCGCGCTGGCGCGGCGCGAGATCGAGCGCGGGCCGCTGGTGCTGAAGCCGCTGTTCGGCGCGCAGGGCAAAGGCCTGCGGCTGATCGCCGCCGTCGACGACCTGCCCGGCCCCGAGGCGGTGGCGGGGGTCTATTATCTGCAACGGTTCGAGCCGGTGGCGGGCGACGATTTCCGCGATTTCCGCTTCTTCGTCTCGGGTGGCCGGGTGGTGGCGGCGATGATGCGGCGGGCAAAGACCTGGATCACCAACGTCAAGCAAGGCGGCGAACCGTTCGCGGTGGCGCGCGACGCGGAGCTGGAGGCGCTGGCGCTGGCGGCGGCGCGCGCGGTGGGGGCGCAGATCGCCGGGGTCGATCTGATCGTCGGCCGCGACGGGCCGCGCGTGCTGGAGGTCAATTCGATGCCGGCCTGGAGCGGGTTGCAGAAAGTGACCGCGACCGACATCGCCGGCGAAATTGCCGCCGACGTGCTGCGCCGGATTGCGCGGTGAGCCGGATCGCCGCGGCCTATCTCGCCGCCTGCGCGGCCGAACTCGACGCGCTGAAACCCGGCAACGTGCATCGCCACGCCGGCGGCCACGGCATGACGGCGGCGGATTTCGAGACGAGCGCCCGCGTCAGCGCGCCCGCGATCGCAAGCACGGGCGCCCGCGTCGGCGCGCGCGTCATCGCGGCGGTGCGGGCGACGCGGCGGGCGGTCGGGCAGAACACCAATCTCGGCATTGCGCTATTATGCGCGCCGCTCGCCGTCGCGGCGGAGCGCGGCGGAAATCTGCGCGAAAACCTCGCCGCCGCGCTGCGTGGCCTCAACGCGCGGGACGCGCGCGACGTGTTCGCCGCGATCGCGCTGGCCAACCCCGGCGGGCTCGGCGAGGTCGCGGCCGGCGATGTGCGGACGGCGCCGACGATGTCGCTGCTTGACGCGATGGCGGCGGCGGCGGGGCGCGATTCGGTGGCGCGGCAATACGTCACGGATTTCGCCGACGTGTTCGAAACCGGGCTGCCGCTGGCGCTGCGGGCCGCGAGCGCGGTCGAGGCCGCCGAGGCGGTCTATCTCGCGTTTCTGGCGCGCGATCCCGATTCGCACGTCGGGCGCAAATATGGCTTGGCGGCGGCGCAGGCGTTGCGGGGCGAGGCGGCGCGGCGCATCGGGGAATGGAGCGGGCTCGACGCGCCGGCGCGCCGGGCGGCGATGTTGCGCTGGGACGGCGAGCTGAAAGCGCGGCGGCTGAACCCGGGAACCTCGGCTGACCTGACGGTGGCGACGGTTTTCGCCGCCGCGCTGACGAGCACGCGCGAGGAATGGCTTGCGGCCTCCCCGCAACAATGATTGATTGTCGCGCGCGGCTGTTGAGGCCGCGCCTATCCGGCCAACCGATCCCGCGCGCTGTGGGATGCTGAAAACAAGGATAGCCGGTTCGCGGGGCCGCCTTCATCGGGCGACGCGCGAGGCCGGAGGCCTTACCCTTGGGAGGAAACATGCCTAAGATCAACAAGTTGTGTGTTGGCGAATCGCTGGTCGGCGACGGCAACGAGGTCGCCCATATCGACCTGCTCATCGGGCCACGCGGCAGCGCCGCCGAAACCGCGTTCGCCAATGCGCTGTGCAACAACAAGGACGGTTTCACCGCGCTGCTCGCGGTCGTGGCCCCCAATCTCGCGGTCAAACCCTCGACCGTGATGTTCAACAAGGTGACGATCAAGGGCGCCAAGCAGGCGGTGCAGATGTTCGGACCGGCGCAGTACGGCGTCGCCAAGGCGGTGGCCGATTCGGTCGCCGACGGCACGATTCCGGCCTGGGAAGCGGACGACCTGTTCATCTGCGTCGGCGTGTTCATCCATTGGGAAGCCGCCGACGACAAGAAGATCCAGGAGTTCAATTACAAGGCCACCAAGGAAGCGCTCGAGCGCGCCGTCGCCGGCCATCCGACGCCCAACGAAGTGGTCTCCAAGCGCGAGACCGCCAAGCATCCGTTCGCCTCGAACTGACGCGCTGTCTCGACGGGGCCGGGCTAGCGCTCGGCCTCGGCCGCGATCATGCGCGCTTTCGATCCGACCAATGCGGCGATCGAAGGCGCGTCGCGCCGCGTGAGTTCGGCGCTCAAGGCCCGCTGTATTTCGCCGATGAGACCGGGGCCGCGATAAATCAGGCCGGTGTAAACCTGGATGAGGCTCGCGCCGGCCTCGATCTTGGCGAGCGCGGTCGCCGCATCCTCGATTCCGCCGACGCCGACGATCGGCAGCGCGCCGCCGCAGCGCAGGAAGCATTGCGCCAACAGCCGGGTCGAGCGGCCATAGATCGGCCGGCCAGACAGACCGCCGGTCTCGTTCGCCTGCGCCGAGGTCAGCGTCGCCGGGCGCTGGATCGACGTGTTCGACACGATCAACCCGTCGATCCGCCGCTCCAGCGCGACGGCGAGCACGCCTTCGAGTTGCTCCTCGTCGAGGTCGGGCGAAATCTTGACCAGCACGGGGCGGGGCGTGTCGACGCGCTCGCGCGCGGCGAGCACGGCGACGACCAGCGCCTCG